>NZ_JBFARL010000022.1:0-66221 GCF_040674655.1 Actinomadura sp. NPDC049753
GTCGCGCCCGCCTTCACCGCCTCCAGGACGTCCTGCTGCTCGCCGCTGGCCGACAGCACCAGCACGCGGACGGGCGGGTCGGCGGCGGCCGCCGTCCCCGCCGCCGCCCACAGCGACGTCCGCGCCGGCCGCAGCCAGGCGAACGTGCTCAGCACCACCAGCGCGATCCCCGTCCCGGCCGCCGGAACCAGCCACTGCAGGGCCGCCCCGGAGACCACCGCGACCGCGGTGACCACGGCGGGCCGCGAACCCAGCCACCACAGCGCTGCGGCGTGGACGACCACGAGCGCCGTCACCAGCGGGCGCCCGGCCTCCGCCGGAACGCCGCGGGGCGCCAGGAGCAGCACTGGTGACAGCGCGGCCAGCGCGCCCGCCACGAGCGGCGCCTTCCACCGCGTCGGCAACGACGCCTCGAACCGGTCTGGCACGCCTGCAGACGCTACCAGCGCGGATTCCGCCACCGACGGAACTCCGGAGCGCGCAGGACGACTGGCGCAGGGCCGCCGGTGAGGCTTCCCATCGGGGGAAGCGCCGGGCGGGCCGGGTGGCCCGCCCGGTCCTTCCCCGCTAGTCCCTGGCCATCACCGTGAAGGTGAAGCCGGCGGTCCTCGGACGGCGCAGCGGCACGTCGCACTTGACCCGGCGCAGCACCTCGTTCCTGCTGAGGCCGAGCCCCTGCGCGATGAGCCGGTCCGGCCGCACCGGCACCGGATCCTCGAAGACGACCTCCACCCGGACCGGCCACGCCCCGTCCACCCATGGCGACGGGACGTGCAGCCGCCAGGCTCCCGTCCAGTCCAGGGTGAAGCGGTTGCGCCGGGCCAGCAGCGGATCCAGCAGCCTGGCCGCCACCAGCTCCGGATCGTTGACGCGGTAGCCGTGGAGCTCGGCCGGATCGAGGGACCTGACCGGCACCCGCTCGTGCACGGGGATCTTGGACGTCCGATCGCAGGACGCGCAGCGGACCAGCAGCCACACGTCCAGCAGCTTGCCGTTGGCGTTGACGCGGAACCTGCCCTCGCCTGTGGCGGCCGACTCCGAGAGGCAGTCCACGCACCGCAGCGACAGCAGAGGCAGCCTGGTGCGGTGGACGACCCAGGGCAGCACGATATGAGGTTGTGAAGACATGAGCCCTCTAGACCTGACACGAGGCCGATTACGCGCGGCCTCAAACGCTGAATGACCGGGCGCGCAACGGCAGCCCGGCAGAGCCGACGAGAGCGTCGGCTACAGATGAGCGGAAGAAGGTGTCAGGTCTAAAGAGCAGGCGGGGTCACGCGGTTCTGTCCTTTTGTCTTCACTGCGACAGGGCCGCAGGCAACCTACGGGACCCCGCAGGAAGGCTCAAGCGGTTTTCTCGTGGCCCGTGTCAGCCCCGGCCGAGAACGCAGAACTCGTTGCCCTCCGGGTCCGCGAGGACCGTCCACGGCACGTCGCCCTGGCCGAGGTCCAGGTCAGTGGCGCCGAGACCCCGCAGCCGGGCGACCTCCGCGTCCTTGGCCTCCACGGGGTCGGGCAGCAGGTCGAGATGCACGCGGTTCCACCACGTCCTCACACTGGGCGTGCGGAAGAACTCCAGATACGGACCGACGCCCTCGGCGGAGCGCAGCACCACACGATCATCGGTCTCCTCGTGCACGGTCCAGTCCATCGCCCCGCCCCAGAACCGCAGCATGGCCTGCGGATCCGCGCAGTCGACCACCACCGCGGCGATCGGCCCGGTGTCCCGGTAGATCTCCCGAGGCTCCAGCACGCAGAAGACGTTGCCCTCCGGATCGGCCATGACCGTCCACGGGACATCGCCCTGGCCCACGTCCGCGGGCGTCGCACCGAGATCCTTCAGGCGCGCGACCATCTCCGCCTGGTGGGCCTCGGAGGTGGTGGCCAGATCGAGGTGCACCCGGTTCTTCACCGTTTCGGGGTCCGGAACGGTGACGAGGTCGACGCAGACGGCGGTGGGGTCGGGCCAGTCGAAGCCCACGGGCTCAAGGTTGGTCACGCCGGGCCCCTCGCTGGAAGTGCCCCAGCCGAGCACCTCCGCCCAGAACCGGCCAAGTGCCGAGTCATCACGAGCCTTGAAGTTCACCTGAACAAGTTGCAGCGCCATGGCGCCCAACCCTAAGCCCAGATGGGGCAGTCCTCTGAACCCGCCAGCAGGTCATACGCCCTCCCGGCCTGCGATCGTCGGCGGTATGAGGGGGTGAAGGCCGGGCGCGCGTGCCGGCGCCCCGGCCATGTCGTCTCCGCCAGTTCGGGTTCGCCGTCACGACGGTGGCTTGCGCACCGCATAGTCGGCCAGGGACGGTTCCAGCAGGGCGAAGACCTGGCGGCCGCTGCCGGTCACGATGGCGGTGATCTCCTGGTCGTCCTTGCCCGCCAGGGTCAGTTCCATGATCTGTCGGAACAGGGTGCGGTACGCGGCGGCGAGCAGGGCGGCCGCGGCCCGGGGCGTGAGGTCGCCCGGGGCGGTCGCGGTGTCGGCGGAGAGCACCTGTGCGAGGGCGTCCTCGCACTGGTCGTGCAGCTCGCGGAGCCGGGCGGTGAGGGTGGGGCTGCCGGCGATCATCCGGGCGAACCCGGGACCGGAGAAGCCGATCACGGGGTCGTGCCGCTCGATAGCGGCCAGGCACTCGCGGCGCAGGGCGGCCAGCGCGGACTCGGCCACCGGTCGGAGGGCGACGGCTCGGGCCAGGCTCGCGGTGAGGGTCTCGTGGTAGTCGAAGGCGAGGTCCTCCTTGCGGGGGAAGTAGTTGCTGACGGTCATCTTGGCCACCTGGGCGGCCGCCGCGATCTCGGTGAGGGACACCTTCTCGAACCCGCGCTCCAGGAACAGCCGGGTCGCGGCGTCGGAGATCGCCTGCCGGGTCTGCTGCTTCTTCAGCTCACGAAGTCCAGCGGTCATGCGACCCAGTGTTCCATAGGTCGCAGCTAAATTTATTCTTGACACATTCTTAGCCTCGTTCTAAGTTTGCTGGCGTCCCAACGAGAGGAGCGCGCATGAACCTGCGCATCACCCCACCGCCGGCGTCCAGGAAGACCCCGTTCGCGTACGGCAAGCACATCCGTCCCAACCCCCGCCCCCTGCTCCGCAAGCCGCTGCCCCTGCGCGGCAGGAAGGGCCGCTAAGGAGAGACACCCATGCACATCCGCGCCACCACCGAAGAGATCGCCGCCGTCAGGGCTCGGTTCGACCTGCTGACGGCCGGCGTTCCCGACCTGCCCGCCGACTCCGACCAGGCGCCCGCGCTCCCCGGCGCGGGCGGCCTGCCCGGCCAGTGGGTGAACGTCTCCGGGCGGTCCGGCACCGACGCGGGAGTAGTGCTGTACGTCCACGGCGGGGGCTTCGCGCACACCGAGCCGCGAGCCGAACGGCTCCTGGGCTACCACCTGTCCAAGGCCACCGGCCGCCCGGTCTTCGCCGTCGACTACCGACTGGCCCCCGCCCACCCGTACCCGGCGGCGCTGCACGACGTGCTGGCTGCGCACGACGACCTGCTCACCCGCGGAGCGGCAGAGGTCGTCCTGTTCGGCGAGTCGGCGGGCGGCACCCTGGTGCTGTCGGCCCTGCTGGCGCTCAAGACCGCGGGGAAACCGCTGCCCAGGGCCGTCGCGGTGTCGCCGGTGACCGACCTGACCCTGTCCAGCCTCTCCCCGGAGGCGGACGACGGGCAGGACCTGATCAACCGTGCCGTGCTGGAGCGGGTCTGCGCCCAGTACCTGGCGGGAGCGCGGCCCGATCAGGCGCCGCAGTCACCGCTGCACGGCGACCTGGCCGGGCTGCCGGACCTGCTGCTGGTAGCAGGCTCCCGAGAGGTGCTGGCCGAGGACGTACGCCGCTTCGCCGCGGCGGCCGAGGACGCCGGCACTCACGCCGCCCTCGACGTCTACGAAGGCATGCCCCACGTCTTCCATCTGGCGATGCTGACCGGCACGCCGCTCACGACCACGACCACTTTTCTCCGCCGCCTGGCGGACTTCACTGACAGAAGGTCTGCATGAACCTGCGTGTTGCTCAAAGAGAACCATTGCGCCTGATGAGCGTGCACGCACACCCCGACGACGAGTCGAGCAAGGGCGCCGCGACCCTCGCGAAATACGCCGCCGAGGGCGCGGACGTCCTGGTGGTCACCTGCACCGGCGGCGAGCGCGGCACCGTGCTCAACCCCGCCATGGACCGGCCCGAGGTGCGCGACAACCTCGCCGCGATCCGGCAGGCCGAAATGGAGGCCGCCCGGGACGTCCTCGGCGCCCGGCAGCAATTCCTGGGCTTCGTCGACTCCGGGCTGCCGGCGGCGGGCCAGCCGCTGCCGGAGGGCTGCTTCGCCCTCGCCCCGCTGCAGGAAGCCGCTGGACGGCTGGTGGCGCTGATCCGCGAGTTCCGCCCACACGTCATCGTCACCTACGACGAAACCGGCGGCTACCCGCACCCCGACCACCTCAGAACCCATGAAGTGACCGTCGCGGCGTTCGAGGCAGCAGGCGAAGCCGACCAGTTCCCCGGCACCGGGCAGCCCTGGCAGCCGCTCAAGCTCTACTACCACGGCGCCTTCTCCAAGGCCTGGTTCCAGACCATGCACGACGCGATGACCGCCTGCGGCATCGATTCAGGCATGCAGGCCGTCCTGGCCGAATTCCCCGACGACGTTCCCGCGCCGCAGTTCACCACCCAGGTGCCCTGCGCCGAGTACTTCAGCGTCAGGGACCGAGCGCTGCTCGCACACGCCACCCAGATCGACCCGAACGCCGGCCTCATGCTGCACAACCGCGACGTCGAGCGGGAGGTCTGGCCCACCGAGGACTACCACCTGGCCCGCTCACACGTGCAGACCTCCCTCCCCGAGGACGACCTGTTCTCCGGACTACGGCCACCCAAGGTGCTGATCTCCGGCGGCGGAGTGGCGGGCTCGACGGTCGCCTACTGGCTCCAGCACCACGGATTCGCCCCGACCGTCGTCGAACAGGCCCCTGCCCTGCGCCAGGGCGGCCAGGCGGTCGACTTCCGCGGCCCCGCGCTGACCGTGCTGGAGCGGATGGGCCTGCTGGAGCAAGTGAAGGAGCGTGACACCGGCATCGGCGACTGCACCGTCGTGGACGCCGACGGCGCGCCGCACGCCGTCATACCGTCCATCCTGGACGCCGGTGAGCTGGAGGTCCTCATCGACGAACTCATCGAGATCCTTCACGGCAAGGCCGTACAGGCCGGGGTCGAGTACGCTTCCGCGACTCGATCACCGCACTGGAACCAGACGAGGACGGGGTGAGCGTCACCTTCGAGCACGGGGCCCCAGAGCGGTTCGATCTGGTGATCGGCGCGGACGGCGCTCACTCGGTGGTGCGCCGGCTGGCGTTCGGTCCCGAAGAGGACTTCTCCCACTTTCTGGGCTGCTACTACGGCTACTGGGAGACCGACAACTACCTCAACCTCGACCACGAAGGAATGGCCACCGGCGACGGCGAAACAGCAGCGCTGAGCATCTTCAGCGTCAAGAACAACGCGGCAGCTCGGGTCGGCCTGCTGTTCAAGTCCGACGAACCCCTGACCTACGGGCGGCGCGACATCGAAGCGCACAAGCGGATCCTCCGGCAGCGGGCCGCCCACCTCGGCTGGCAGACGCCCACCCTGCTGGAGAAACTGGACGCAGCCCGTGACCTCTACTTCGACGCCATGGCCCAGATCCGCATGGAGACCTGGTCCAAGGGCCGCATCGTGCTCGTCGGCGACGCCGCCCACTGCGCCGCCCCCACTTCCGGACGCGGCACCTCCCAGGCACTGATCGGTGCCTACATCCTGGCCGGCGAGCTCGCCGCCGCCGACGGCGACCACCGGACCGCCTTCACCGCCTACGAATCGGCCCTGCGCGAGCATGTCGCGCGCAACCAGGAGATCGGCGTCCACGGCAGCCAGTACGTCTTCGCCCAGCCCACCCAAGAAGTGTTCGACGCCATGGCCACCCAGCTCGCCGAGCCGTCAGACGAGCACGACACCGATCTGTCCCTGAAGACCTACTGAAAGCAGATGCCTCGTGTCTCCTCCTCGTCTGGCTGGGCCCGACGGGCTATCGCGTAAGGGCCAGGCAGCCGAGGCGGGCATGACCGAGCGGGATAGGCGACGTCACCCGTCCCGGGGAGCCACCACGCATGCGGTCAAGTCATAGGAAGTCACTCCAGAAGGGGACCAGGGGCGGAGGTGTCCAGTCAGCGCTGATGTGCCAGCCGTTGAACTCGTTGGTGATGTAGTCGGCGATGTCGGTCCCGTAGAAGATGACGTCGGTCTGAACGATCGACAAGACGGGATGCCCATAATCACCGCAACCAGCGGGGAGATAGCGATGCCCCCTGATGGGAACGAGTTTCGGAGCCTCTTCCAGGTGGGATCGGGCAAGGTCGACCGCTACCACGGGATCGGACGGCCGCTGCCCCCAGGCGGAAAGCCAGAGTCCGTTTCTCTCAACGTCGAAGAGGGCTCCCTCAACCGGCCAATGGAGCTGCTTGCGCAGCTCCGCAGGCACCCCACTGCGCCAGTTCGGCCAGGGCGACTTCCCACTCCGCCGTGGCCTTGAAGGCCCGCTGAGCGGAAGTCCCTCCGCCAGGAACGCCCGGTGATCATCGGCGAACTCGAACCCATAGGTCCGCTCGATGCTTTCGAACTCGGCCTCGGTGAGACCAGGCGCGATCTCGACACTGCCTCGCCGGGCAAGGCGCCGCGCGGCTTCGCGCCCAAGCCGGCAGGCCTCCTCATTGATCACCACGGGAGCTTACACTTCAGAGGCGCAGACTGCGGAGCTGACGATTTTCTGGAGAGCCTTCAGAAATCGCAGTTCTCTCCTGGTGGCTATCGTCAAGCAATGGCTGCCAGTTCAGCTTTGGCGCGGGCGGTCTCTCAAACCGCCGAGAACGCCGACCATCAGACCGGTGAAGGCTGCCCGCCGTCATCTAGCGCTTCGCCGCGCCGGGACGGGCCGGGGCTCCATCTGGCGGCTGGAGACACGTTCGAGGGCGGAGTACTGGAAACGATGGCCTGACCATAGGGCCCTGGAAGGGGTGCTGCCCCGGCGAAACGGCGTGACACCGCCCCACTGGGGCACCAGGGGCCAGGCCCGGTCAGGCGGCCTGGTGAGCATGGCGGTGACCGTCGTACGGCGGTGCATCGCCTCCCCCGTGGCGAACGGCCACTTCCGGGTGCCAGCAGCGGGACGTCATGGAACGTCACCGCGTCGGTCACGACGTTCAGCCTCTCCCGGTAGGACTTGGCGTCCTGCGCGAACCAGGCCACCACCGCATCGGGCCGATCCGAGACGGCCACATGCTGCGTGCCGCTCCGGCGGCTCCACAGCTCGATTTAGACCTGCTGATCTCGACCAGGCCGACTGAGCTTGACGCCGGACGGGTCCACGGAGGCGCGCTTGATCCGCAACCCCTCGATGAGCCCCCTGGCGGACTTGTCGGTCACCCGCCCCGGCGACACCGTCTTGGGACGGGCACCCCGGCAGTTCCGCCCTGCTGAGGTCCAGTTCGTGGAGCCGCGGCCCCTCGCCCTCCAGGTCAAGGAGCCAGTGGCCGTCGTACACGAAACGCCGGCTCCGGTTTCGGTTGGCACATCCGCGTACACACGCGGACGGCTCCGGGCTTCGCACCGGACGGATGAGAACGGGCGAAATGTCCAGTCAAGGCAACTCGCCAGCTGTGCGGCCGCACCGCAACCGCAGGTCGTGGTGGCACTCCCTTATGACACAATTTTTGATCTTGACGAGATGTCGGGCAACAGCAGCCGAGGGCGACACGTGGCGGACATTGATGGTGCGGTGAATCCGACCGACACCGCGGGACTTATTACGGACTCCGGCGACGTCTCGCGGGCGGATGTCCTGCGAACCGCCGCGTACATGGGGAATCTGACCGTCCTCAAGAAGCAGATAGCGGCTGGCGTTGATGTGAACGTCGCCGACGAGCGGGGCTGGACGGCGCTGCTGGTCGCGGCGCGCGAGGCGTTCCGAGACGGCGTCGAGGCGCTGCTCGCGGCGGGCGCGGATCCGGGGATCGCTCTCCCGGGCGGCTTCACCGCACTGCACCAAGTGATCCAGCACACCAAGGACCGGCCGGTGGCCTACGAGGTCACCGTGGTACGCGACGGCGTCGAGACGGTTCTCACCGGCCGCGACGAGATTCGCGCGGAGATCGGATCCCACCCGGACGACGAATACGAAGACTGCGTCGCCATCGCGCGCATGCTGATCGACGGGGGGATCGACGTCGAACTGGCGACGTCCAAGGCGGAGCAGACCCCGTTGTCGCACGCCGCGTCGCGGGGCACCGCTGAGATCACCGAGCTGCTCATCGCGACGAAGCGGGTCGATCTCGATTCGCGCGACAAGGACGGCGTCTCCCCGCTCCACTACGCCAGCCGCCACGGTCATCTCGACCCGGTACGGCTGCTACTCGAGGCCGGAGCGAACCCGAACATCACAGAGAGCTACGGGTTCACCCCGCTGCACGAAGCGGCAGAGAACGGTCACGTCGAGGTGGTGCGTGCCCTGCTCACGGCGGGCGCGGACCCCGGGGGCGGCCTGACGAAGCCGTTCGAGAGCTACCCAGTGAACGCCACACCGCTCGACATCGCGCGGATCAAAGGGCACCAGACCATCGTCGACCTGCTCGACCTCCGGGACTAATCGCCGCAACGGCGGCCTGACCCGCCGTTTTACCCCCATACGACCCGCACGGAGACATCCAACTCAACCTCAAGCGCCGGCTCTTCGCCCCGCGCACCCACGAGGCCAGTTCACCGTAGCCGACTGCATTCCTCGCATCAGGATCGTTCAGGTAAGGAGCACGCCCACCTGGGGGAGGTCGCGGTGCCGGTGGTGCGCGTCGGCGATCCCGGCGAGGTTGTGCCGGCCTAGAGCCCGATAAGCCGCAACGAGTAGCTCGTGTGCCTGACGCTCCCGTTCGGCGTCTCCCCCACTGGCCCAGTGCAGGTCACGCCCGAGAGTGAGGGCGCCAGCCGGATCCCCGGCGGCGCAACGCCGCAGGGCCTCGGTGACCCACGCGGCGACCACACCGGGATCCCCGGTCAGCTGTTCGTGCAGGTTGGTGCACCAGCCGTAGCGGTCATAGGGACGTTGCCGGCCGCGCGGAACAACCGACTCACCGTCGGCCAGCGCCCCACCACCGTCCAGGGTCTCGAACCGGCTCGGGTCGCCGTCCTCGAGTACCTCATGCTCGTCCCGGTACGTCTCGTGGTAGGCCCTGCCCTCGTCGGGCCGGTCACCGGTCTCGAAAGCCATCAGGACCTCCCGCAGCGCCCGCAGCCTGAACCGCTCCTCCACCAGGTTCGCAGCGATCGGCTCGTCCTTGCCGGCCTCGCTGTCAAGGTGAGCCTGACGCCATTCGATCTGTTCGCGTACCGCCTCCAGCGGAGTGCCGTACGGCAGGCCGACGCCACCACCGTCGTTGTTGTAGTAGGACGCGACGCCGGTGCAGGTGCGGCCGTCGTCGTACCAAAGTCCGAAGTGCAGCCCGTCGGTGCCGCCGTGCATGAAGGTCAAAAACTCGGGCGGATCCCGGTAGTAGCGGCCGTGCACCCGAACGTCGAGGCCCACACGCGGCGGGCACGCGGGGTCGTCGAACAGGTCCATGATCCCGAACGGTCGTAGGTCCGTGTCGTGGAGCGCACGCTGTTCGACCGGCCCGAGTGACACCAGGAACAGCCAATACCGGAAGATCGAGTCAGGCAGCTCGATGCCCCAGTCGTCGGCGAACCGCCGCTCAATCGCGGCGCGATCCCGGGCCACCCGGGACTCGGCAGCCAACCGGGCCGTCGGATCCGGCGGCTGATGAGTCGACCGCCACACGGCGTAGTCCCGCCCTTCGGCTGCCCCACGGGCCGTACGACGCCGCTCGCCGGCCAGCTCGCTCCGACTGGCGGGCCTCGTCCCGAAGATGGCCTGCAATAGCTGCTCCTCGGGGGTCAAGTCAGACCAGGGATCGTCGGTGGGGTCACGATCGCCGTGGCGTCGATCGGCCACAAAACCCGGAAACCAGAAGTCGTCATCGCCGTACACCACTGCGGCGGCATCGGCCGGAGGCAACGGGACAACCTCCCGGTCGAATCGGGCCAGGGCTGCCGACCGGAGCCGACTCACCCGCTCGTCCACAAGCGAGGCGTGACGGCAGTACGCGTCCCACTCCCCGGCCAAGTCCTCTTCGGGCTCATCGATCAGCTCGTAAAAAAACGTCAGCTTCTCTCTGTCAGCCAACCTGTTGTGGTCATTATCGACCTCCGCTCGAAGAGCGGAAATCACTTCCTCGTCCGACTTGCCCTCAAGCCAACCGGGTAGTTCCACGCGGCGAGCCTACTGTCATCGGTCTGGCTCTTGAGGCGACTTGCGGATCGCCTTGGCTGTACCAGCAGTTCCTGGCCCCACCTGCCAACCCGGTTCGGCCCAACGCCGTGATCGCGGGAATCGCACGCAAGGCACGACAGCCCAGCGGCCGTGGCCGCATCCGCGACATGCTGCCGATCACCCAACGCCCCGTCGAGGCCGACGACCGCAAGACCAGTGGCCACTGGAAGGCGTCCTGGTCATGGGAACCCGCCCCTCAGCCATTGCCACTCTGGTCGAACGCACCAGCCGCCTGGTCTGCCTCGTCGCGCTCCCGACGGCGTCACAGCCCACCAGTCCGGCCGCATCTCACCCACGCCGCCCCGCAGATCGAACCCCACCTGCGGAGAACGCTGGCCTGGGACCGCGGTCGCGAGCTGGCCGAACACGCCCTCTTCACCGCCGACACCGCCATGCCGTCTACTTCTGCAAACGTCGCAGCCACTGGCAGAGAGGGATTAAGGAAAACACCAACGGCCTCCTGCGCCAGTACCTGCCCAAGAATCGCGACCTGCGCACATTCACCCAGGCAGACCTGGACGCCATTGCCGCCGACCTCAACTACCAGCCTCGCAGAATTCACGGCTGCCGATCACCAAACGCGGGTTACGCTGACCTTTGCGGCCAGGTCGAGGCGCGCCTCGGCGCCGGTCTGGCTTTTGAAACCGCCCGCCGTCCAATAACGGGGTTGAGGACCCTGCGGACAGCCGTTGGCGCTGAGAGTGATCTTGAATCAGTAGCCGGGTTGGAACGTTCGCTTTGTAATGCACTGATCGCAGTGGACCCCCGCTACCTCGGTCGCTGACTTCCACAATCGCGATGCATCGCCGACAACTGGCGAGGGCGGCCGGATGGCGTCGGCCATGTCATCCTCGACGGAGGCCGCCGCAGGGGCATGGCCGACCAGCGCGATCAGGACGGGACAGATGGACGAAGGCCAGAACCAGAAAACGGACGGTTCACCGGAGCGGGAGTTCGCACGGCTCGGTCTCGCTGGCGTCCGGCCGCCGACCCCCATCGGCAACTTCCGCTACGGGGTCCGGGCCGGTGACCTGTTCTACGTGTCCGGGACCTACGGCACCGCCAAGCACGAGGACGGCGAGGACTTCCTTCCCATCAGCGGAAAGCTCGGCCGCGACCTGAGCGTCGGCGACGGGTACCGCTCTGCTCGGCTGGTCGCGGTGAACCTGCTCGCCATGGCGCGCGCCGAGCTCGGCAGTCTGGACCGTGTCACCCAGGTCGTCCGGCTGGCCGGCTACGTCAACTGCGTCCCCGGGTTCGCCGAGGCCCCCGCCGTGGTGAACGGGGCCTCCGACCTGCTGGTCGAGGTGTTCGGGCCCGACCGCGGAGGCCACGCCCGGATCTCGCTGTACCAGAACGACCTGCCGCGCGAGGCGCCCGTTGCCTGCGAGCTGACCCTTTATCTCGGTGACTGAGGACGCACGCCGTTCACGAGGATCAGGAGATCCGTCGCGACCCATCACACAGACAGCGTTCCCGACACCGGGTCGCTCACCTTCAAACTCTGGCTTCCTCGTTGGGACGCGCGCGACGGTCGCCTGCGCTGCAGGTTTCAGGCGACGATGATGGGGCTGACTCAGCTCAGCAAGAGAACGCCGCAATGCACGATCCGGTTTCTCGCCGAGCTCGGCCAGGCCGAGGCAAAGAACATCACCATCGCGCTCGATGCCGTAGTCGGCGGCCGGTCGCGGGCTGTGGCCGGCGGGACCAGATCATCGGTGTCCTCCTTTCCGACAGTGGCTGCCTGTCGTCTGTGGCTTACCGCCAAAGCGGCAGTCGGGATCGCCGCGGATGGGTGTCAACACTTTGGTCGCGAGCCCGTCTTCGCACCGGTTGGGCGGAGTGCGGCAGGTGTTGGACGACACCCGAGCGTCAGTGAATACGTCAGAATTGTCAGAGGTAACGATCTTTAAATTTGTTCATTCATGCAGCACTGCAAGCGCTGCTTTGCCTGGTCAGGAGCCCAATTGCCGGGTGGCTGCCGGGATCCTGGCCCGGATGGCGATCGACCGGTGGGGTCGCCGTCGATTCGACCGTGTCATCGGCGACGGCGTGGCGTACGCGGAGCAGACCCACACCGATCCGGCCAACCGCCGCGTCGGGCCCGCCGCGACATGCAGCACCTCCGCACCGAGAAGTTATCGCGCCCATGGCTCCTCAGTCCGCCGATGGGGAAGCCTCCATGTGAACACATTCGGTTACCACGGCTAGTGCTGCGGCAGGCCATGTTGGCCTCTTGACGATCCTGCGTAGCCGATCGTCGTTGGTGTGGCGGTTGCGCCAAGGCGATGGAACGGCGGGGCGCTGGGTGCTCAGTCCGCGTACTGCAGGCCCGTCTGGCGCTCGGCGGTAACCTCCAGGCCGACCACGCCCTCACGTGCAGGTATGGCCTTGAACACGATCCAGTCGCCGCCCACCTGATCCGCGGCCACTGGTTCGACCGTGTACCCGCCCTCATGGACCACGACGCGGCGGAACTCCGCACTCAAGCCGTGCTTGCCGACCTCGGCCAGCACATCGTCAACGGTTCGGCCGCTCACCTTGACGCCGGCCAGCGGCTCTCCGGGACGGGTGGCCGACTGCCAGCTGTTCTCGTAGGCCTCCCCCGGCTTGGCCGGCCTGCCCAGCTCGAAGTGCACCACGTCGGGCGTACCCTTGATCGCCGCCGGGACGGTCACCACCATGAAGCAGCCGCTGTCGGCCAGATCGCAGTCCGCCGGCTCCTCACGAGCTCCGATGGGCACGTTCACCGGGGCGTTACCGCCACCCAAGCTCACGATCTCGCCGACCGCGCTGGGCGAGACCGGGATCACCCTGAGCTCGACGTTGAGGCCGAGGGAACGGAACGCCTCGGAGAACTTCCGCTGGTCCGCGTAGGGGTCCTTGATCTGGGCGACGTAGGTGTCGCCCTCCTCGTGGATCTCCACCGCGGAGTTGGCGTAGGAGGTCGCGCCGCCGCCGAGCAGGCTCGGTCCAAGGACGACGCCGAGGGCGAGGACGGCGGACGCGGCGAGCCCGAGCAGCGCGCGATGCCCGACGCGACGCCCGCGCGGGCGTCGTGGGAGCTCCGCCGTCGTCGTCGTCGCGTCCCGCTCCTGAGCGACGATGTCGGCGAACAGCGCCTGCGCGCGGGCGCCGCCAGCACGCCCGCCTGGTTCGTCCGGACTGATCCGGGCCAGCGGCCTCAGCAGCTCATTGATCACGTCGACGTCCCTCATAGTGATCTCCCTGTGGGAACGACCGCATCGGTCGCCGTAAATCGAACGTCGGCTACTTCGAGCGCCCGGGACAGGCGTCTGCGCGCGCGGTGCAGCCGGATACGGACGGCGTTGCGGGAGAGCCCCAGCATCGCGGCGATTTCCCTGCGGTCCAGGCCCTCCCACGCGACCAGCGCAAGCAGCTCGCGGTCGTCCTCGGGAAGCGTCGCGAACGCCTGGGCGATCGCGTTCCTCTCGACGCTGCGGTCGGCGAGATCACCGTAGAGGTCGGCCATCTCCGCGTCGAGGTCCCGGTGCCGCGCCTGGCGGCGCAGCGCGCTGCGGCGATGGTCGGCCAGCACGTTGCGGGCCACTCCGTAGACCCAGAGCCTCGCCTGCGCGCCCGGGGGCAGTTCATCGATCTTGCGCCAGACGATGACGAAGGTCTCAGCGACCACGTCGGCCGCGTCCTGCGGCGAGTCGCAGCGGCGTGCGGCGTAGGCGGTGATCTGGTCGTAGGTCGCCCGGTAGACCGCTTCGAACCTTTGAGTGTCATCTGACACAGGCGGTCCCCATCGTGGCATCCTCCACTTCCGGTACGGATACGGTCGCTCTCTTCATTGGTGGAGGCACCCCGATCATTTCGCCCGGAATCGGAGAATTCCCGTGCGGCTTCGTCACCCCCCTGGCCAGAGTGGTCCGCGGAGAGCGGCGAGGTCAGCCTCCCCGGTCGTCTGGCATGATCACTTCAGAATGCGGGCATGGCTGAGCGAGTTCGCGTACGCGAGATCGATCATGACGAAGGCAGCCGGCCGACCGCTGCGGTAAGGCAGCGGTGTCGCAGTGAACACGTCGAGCCGCCGACCGAGGGGCAGCTGGAGCGGGTGGTCGCCTCGGCGGCACACCGGTTCGAAGAGGCGTTCGCCGTCGGTGTGACGGCCGTCTGGGGTGTGGTGGCGGATTGTGGCGGCCTGGCGGGCGCGGGCGATGAAGATGTTCCCGTCTGACTTCGCAAGCGGTACACGCTGCTGGCCGCGTTTTGCTGGACTCGGCAGACTGAGCTGGTCGACGGCCTGGTGGAGCTGTTGGTCGGGCTGATTCAGCGGATCAACGCCCGCGCGGAGCGGCGGGTGGCAAGGAGCTGATCGGTGAGCTGGCGCATATGCCGGGCAAGCGCGGGATCTTAGGCCGGATGGTGAACGCGGCCCTGGAATGCCCCGACGGTCCGGTTCGGCGGGTGTGTTCCCGGCGGTGCCGGGCGGGGAGAAGGCGCCGCGGACGCTGGCACGCGAGCTGATGGCCACCGAGCGGATCATCGCCGAACGGGTCCGCTACCAGCTGCGGGGTTCCTACTCCCACCACTGCCCGCGGATGCTGGCGCCGTTGCTGGCCGCACAGAGGTGCCAGCATGATCACGTTCACCAGCCGGATGTTGTCGGCCACCGACGCCGCGAACGCGGACGAAGATCGCGCGTCCGTCACCCGTCCTAGCCCCAAGATCAAGATCTCACGCTACGCCTACCTACCCGCGGCAATAAGATCCCGGCTCCTGGACCAACGAACCCGCAGGAGCCCGACCAGATGGAAACGCGCCCACCTGGCGCAGCAGGCGGGCGGGGGCCCACCGTGAGCGATCACGGCGGGGCGCCTCGGCCCGACCCAGCTCGACGCCTCGAGTTCAAGTCGAACGTGCGGATGCCTTGCGCACGAACGTGTCGGCGGCACTGATGGGACCGCCCGTGGCATTCGTGATCTGGAGCCTGACGGGAAGCTCGTTCTTGGTGTCCAGAAGCGCTGAGCGGGGCTCATCTTCCTCGAAGAGGTAGGTCTCTCCCCACTTCCTGAGGGCCACGATCACACTGAACAGCTCTCGGCCCTTCGCGGTCAACGCGTACTCGTGGTAGGCGGACCCGTCGGCCGCCGGGACGATCTCCAAGATGTCCTGGGCCACGAGGTCACGGAGGCGGGCCGCCAGGATGTTCTTGGCCAGCCCCAGGTTCCGCTGCAGCTCACTGAACCGTCGGATCCCGTCGAAGGCGTCACGGACGATGAGCAGGGACCACCGGTCCCCGATCACGTCCACGGTCCTGGCGACCGGACACTCCGCCTGCTGGTGACTCACACCCCGTGCTCGCATCACTACCCCTGTCCGACTGGCTGCCCGAAACAACTCACCCAAGTGGTTGCAAGTTTAAACCGGACGCTCTAGAGTCGTCGCAATCTGGTTTTAAAAAGAAACCGGATCCTGGTGTAGTGCAAGCGAGGAGAGGTCATGACCGAACAGCAGGACACCGCCGGCAAGGACACCAGTGTCAGCCCGGTTCGGGTTGCGGTAGCGCAGTTCGAACCACGCGTGGGCGTCGAGAACCTGAAGGCCAACGCGTTGGCCGTGGAAACGCGGCTGACGGCCGCCGCAGACGCAGGTGCCGACCTCATCGTCCTGCCCGAGCTGGCCACCACGGGCTATGTCTTCGAGACCCGCGAGGAAGCCTTCGCGCACGCCGAGGCGGTCCCCGACGGTCCCACCGTGCAGTCGTTCGCCCGACTGGCGGCCGAGCGCAACGTCTACATCGTGGGATGCGTGGTCGAGCAAGAAGGTCCGAAGCTGTTCGACACCGCGGTCCTCGTCGGCCCCGACGGGTACATCGGCCGCTACCGCAAAACCCATCTCTGGAACACCGAGAAGCTGTGGTTCACGCCAGGCGACGAGGGGTTCTCGGTGTTCGACACCCGCATCGGGCGGATCGGGCTGCTGGTGTGCTGGGACATCTGGTTCCCCGAGACGGCTCGGATCGTGACCCAGATGGGTGCGGACATCATCTGTATCCCGACCGGCTGGGTCTGGACCCCGCCACCGCTGTACGACGCCAGCGGCGTGTGCATGGCCGCCTACCTGACGATGACGGCAGCGCACGCGAACAACGTGTTCATCGCCACCGCGGACCGGATCGGCCAGGAGCGCGGCGCAGGATTCATGGGGAACTCCCTCATCGCGGGCACGAACGGATGGCCCATCGACCGTATCGCCGGTCCGGATGAGGACACCATCCTCTACGCCGACGTCGATCTCACCGCGGCACGCACCGCCCCGATCTGGAACCAGCTCAACGACCTGCACCGCGATCGCCGTACGGACTTGTACGACCAGATGCTCGGCTACCGCGGCGGCGAGCCCCTGCCCCGCTGACGTCATGGCGGCCCTCCGCGACAACGAAAGCCTTCCCGCTACACGCATCGCCACGCGTGTCGCCACGGCGGCCGGCTGCGCCGCTCTCGTGACGCTCGTGGTCCTGGCAGTCGCCGCAAGTACCGACCCCGCCACAGGACAGGCATGGTCCGGCGCCTACACCGACGCACCGGGCCTGGTCTCCTGGCTGATCGCCTCGATGACCGAGCCGCAGTTCTATGCGGTGGCCACCGCCGGCCTGGGCCTGTTCTTGGGAGGTCTGTTCGCTCATGTGGCACAGCGAAGCTCGCGACCTTGGGCAGGCTTCGTCCAGGCCTGCGGCACCGGGATCTGGCCCTCGGTCGTGGGCAGTGCGCTTGCGAGCCTGGTCCTGGGCGTCCTGGCCTGGGGATGGACGCTGCAGCCCCGCGTCTGGCAGCCGCTCTTCGTGCCACTCGTCGCGACGGCGCCCGCCATGGTCGTCCTTTACGGGCCCAGACTTCGGGTCTGCGTGACCGCCGCCATCTCCGGAGCCCTGCTGACGCCCCCCGCGTCGATCCTGGTGGTCGACTACGTCTGCAAGCCCAGCCACCTTCCGCCTGTCGTCGGCGCCACGGCGGGCATGTGGATCGGTGCTCTCGTGGCATTCGGGGCATGCCGGTACTTTCCCTGGATGCCGGCGCCTGGGGCCTGGCGGGCCGCTCGAGAGGTGGAGAACCTCACAGGGACCGGCACGTCGACGACGTCACTCCTGTGGGTTCTCCGCCGGGCGCTGGCCGATTTCAGCGAGGCGCAGTTCTTCGGCAACGAATGGGCGAGCGGGGCGATGCTCTCCGGTGCGGTCATCGCCTATCTGATCAGCCCGTCAGCGTTCGCCTACGGGAGCGGTCTGTTCCTTGCAGTGCTCACAAGCCAGGCCGTCACGGCACTCGCCGGCGTCCTGATCTGGCGGCGCAGGTGGCAGGCGCTGGGCTTCTACCCGACCTTCGTCCCCGTGGTGTCCGTCGCACCGGCCACGGTGCTGGCCTTTGGCGGCACCCCTCAATCCGTCATCGCGGGAGCACTCATCGGCGCACTCGTCGGTCCTCCTCTCGCGGCCGCGATCTCACGCCGTCTGCCGACGGGCTTC
Source organism: Actinomadura sp. NPDC049753 (assembly GCF_040674655.1). Taxonomy (NCBI): domain Bacteria; kingdom Bacillati; phylum Actinomycetota; class Actinomycetes; order Streptosporangiales; family Thermomonosporaceae; genus Actinomadura; species Actinomadura sp. NPDC049753. Next base: position 17,896 of record NZ_JBFARL010000022.1, read on the forward strand.
CACCCGTTCATCGGAAACGTGGCCTCGATGAGCGTCTCCACCGCATTGATCGTGCCGTTGCTCGACCTCGTACCAGGAATCACCTCATGACTCAGACGATCACCGACCTCGGACGGGCCCTGCGCCGTCGAGAGGTCTCAGCCACCCAACTGGCCGCGGAAGCGTTGCGGAGAATCCAGGACCGCGACCCGACCGTGAACGCGTTCGCCCTCGTGGACGAGCCCGGGGCCTACGAAGCGGCACGACGAGCGGACCAGGAGCTGGCCGCGGGCCTCGACCGAGGCCCGCTCCACGGCATACCCGTCGCCGTCAAGGACCTCATCGACGTCGAAGGCCTGCCCACCACATGCGGGTCGGCGACATCGTTCGGGGCCCTCGCCACACGCGACGCCGAGGTCGTCACCCGGCTGCGTGACCACGGCGCGGTCATCGTCGGGAAGAACACCCTGCACGAGTTCGCGTACGGCGCGACCGGCGACCGCTCGATGCACGGTCCCTCACGAAACCCCCACGATCCCACCCGGATCTCGGGTGGCAGCAGCGGAGGGAGCGCGGTGGCCGTGGCGTCGGGAATGGTCCCGCTGTCGCTGGGAACCGACACCGTCGGCTCGGTCCGGGTACCGGCCGCGCTGTGCGGAGTCGTCGGATTCAAACCGGCCTACGACGCCATCCCGGACGCAGGTGTTTATCCGCTGGCACCCACGCTCGACCACGTCGGCCTGTTCGCGGGCTCTGTCGAAGACGTCCTTCTCGGCTATCAGGCCCTCACCGACCAGCCCATGAGCCGGCTTCCCCAGGACTCACGGTCGATCACGGTCGGCTGGATCCCGACCAGCGACGTCGCGACGTGCGACCCCCGCATCGAAGAACTGGTGCACGACCTCCTGACACGTGCCGGCTTCGCTCCCGAAGCGGTGCACGGATTCCCGGGGCGGGACCGTGACCGGACCCTGTTCGACGTGGTCACCACCCTTCAGAGCAGGGAGGCATATGAGGTGCACAGGCATCACCTGGACGAGGACCGAGAGCTGATCGACGCCGAGGTCCTCGCGCGACTCGAAAACGGCCGGAAGGTCTCGACGTCGAGCTACGAACGGGCCGACGAGGTGCGCGGGGAACTACGCGCGGCCGTGCGTGACCTGCTGCGGACCCATGACCTGCTCGCTCTGCCCACGGTCCCGTTCGTGGCCCCCCCTCTCAACACCCGCAGCATGCACGTCGACGGTGCCGAGCTCGAGGTGCGCTCGGCGCTGCTCTCCCTCACCCTCCCGTGGAACATGACCGGCGTGCCGGCGATCAGCATTCCGGCGGGCCGGTGTGACGGACTGCCGGTAGCCGTACAGCTCGTCACCGGCCCAGGCAACGAGCACCTCCTGTTCACCGCCGCACAGACGCTGGAGGCGGCGGCTGGGCGCCGGTGAACCCCCGACAGATCTATCTCAGCACCGACGTGAGGGAAAAGGAGTCCCGATGCCATCCATCCAGATCGACCTACCGCTGACCACTCCGGCTGCGACCAAGCAACGGCTCGCGCAACGTGTCGGCGAAATCTACGCGGAGACCATGCAGGTCGGCATGGACCTCCTCACCGTGTCCGTGCACGACCTCGGAGAGGGCGGTCTGTGGCGATGCCACCAGGACGGCCCCCCGACCCCCTCGGCCCTCATCATGTGCGACATCCGGAGCGGACGGCCGGTGGAGACCCGGGCCCGCCTGGCCCAGTTGTTGATCGACACGTGCGTGGAGATGTTCGAACTAGACGCGCTATGGGTGAAGGTCGAATTCACCCAGCACTCCGGTGACGAGATGTACCACCCCCACCTGGCCGGCTTCAACACTGACTGGACCGGCGACGAAAGAATCACCGAGAACTCCGCTACGACAGCGAAACGCACTGACAAGCTCTGATGATCGACGCAGACGAAACGGCCGATGATCCAGGCCTCACCTGCCCGGCAGCGATGGCGTGCGGGCGAGTCGTTCACCTCGATGGGACGCGGTCGTCCGAACAGCTCTCTGGCTGGCTGCGCCGCAGCTTCCCCGACGACCTCGCCCTGCAGATCTCACACGAGGCGATCTAGCTTTCGTTGTTCGCCCCGCGCCGCCGGCACGGCCTCGATCGGACGCTGACCAGGCGTTTGCGGACCGCCCGCCCCATGCGGCAGCCCAAGTGCGCCAAACAGCGCACCGGCCGTGGTGTCTTCCGGGACATGGTGTCCATCAGCGCCCGCCTGGCCGAGTCCGCCGCCCGCGTTCTGCCCGGTCACTGGGAAGGTGACCTGTTGATGGGGACCCGTTCGTCGGCGATCGCCACGTTGGTGGAGCGCACCAGCCGATTCATCGCACTGGCCGCCCTGCCCGACGGCAACAAGGCCCACGAGATCCGCGCCCACCTCACCCGCCAGCTGCTGCGCACTCCCCAGCCACTGCGACGGACGCTCACCTGGGACCCGCGGCCGCGAGATGGCCGAGCACCAGGCGCTCGCCGCCGACACCGGGATGCAGGTCTACTTCTGCCACAAGCGCAGTCTTTGGGAACGAGGGACTAATGAGAAGTCAGCGGTCGCCCATACGACCCGGGCGTCGAGAAAGGTAGGCCGTCGCCTCCCACCCGACGGGCTGGTCAGCCACCACGACAACGCTATGACCCGGGCTACCTCCCAGGTAATCGCTTTGTCTCTCGGACGCCCTTAGCGTCGAGGTCCTCGAGGTAAATGGCCCCCGGAAAGAGGACTCCAATGACCACCACATCGACGAGCCACAACTTCGCCGGCCTGTTCGCCGATGCCAGCCGGTTGCTGCGTCTGGCACTGCGTGCGGACGCGATCGTGACTGGCGCCAACGGTCTGCTCTACCTCGCTTTTGCCGCTCCGCTTCAGGACCTGCTTGGACTCGACGCCACCACCGGACGCGCACTGGGGGCGTTTCTCCTGGTGTACGCCGCTGCCGTGTGGGCCATCTCGATGCCCGCCCGGCCCAGACGGGTCGCCGTGGTGACCGTGGTCGAGGCGAACGTGCTGTGGACGATCCTGAGTGTTCTCACGGTGATCGTGGGCTGGTTCTCGCTGAGCACTGTCGGGGCGGTGTGGGCGGTGCTCCAAGCCATCGTGGTCGCCGGTTTCGCAGCGCTCCAGTACACCTCGCTACGCCGCGCCCGCTAACGCAGACGGCGCCGCGGAGCACCGCGGCTACATCGCCGAGAGCCGCGCTCTGGGGCTTGAACCATAAAACCGATTCCCTGACCCCGTCCTTCTCCCGAACGGCCCCAGACATCCAAGGGAGACCTGGCGCCCACTCACAACATGTGGTCAGCCCCAAAGCAGGGCTCGGCCGTGCGGGAGCCGGGGTCAGCTCTGCCCGGCCGGAGGCGCGGGGATGATGCGGTGGATGGTGGAGCGGCCGACGCTGTACCCGGTGGCCAGGTCGGGCGAGGGATACCTCCCCCTCGGCTTAGGGCGGCGGATGGAGGGCCGCGCCGGCTCAGGCAGTTCGGGCTTGCGAGGCTGGTGCGGGGGGACAGGTCGCGGCGCTGGCCAAGCGCAACTGCGGAGCTCGCTCTCCATTGATGCTGCCGCCCGAGTCGTCCAACTGAGCAGGGCCGCTCAATAGCAACTCAGGCCCCGCAGGGTCGCCCAAATGGTGCAGGTCCGGCGCCACGGTCCAAGATATTGATCGCGTGCACGACATCGACGGTGACGTTTCGGCGCGTGGCTTCGGCCCGGACCAGGCCCAAGACCGCCACCACCTGCGCCTGCTACGACGTCCTCCCTCGCCCACCTCATCGTCGTCACCGACGTCGCTGCTCAGCGCTACACCGCCCCTGCGGCATGAGCGACACCGCCGCTTGTGCACAACGCCTGTCGCAGACGCGGACGCGGCAGCTCTCGCGCGGCCGCGCGGGGGCAATGGCGCGTGGGCCGCTCACCGGCCACCAAGAAGAACGGCGCTCCGAGCCCCATGCTGGCGCCAGCGGGTCGCCGACGATCAGGCCGGTGCCGCGCCCGGATGCCAGAGCGGACCGCCCCGCCCGCCCGGCGCCGCTCCACCGCGCTGGTGCGACCACGGGCCTTATGGCGGCCCGCCGCAAGGATGGCTCCGGCCACCCGAGCCCGACGTCCCAAAGCTGAACGAACCCCGCCGGCGCGAACCGGGCCCCACGCGCACGACCCCGCCTGCCCAGGCCGCCGATCGGCAACTCCCCAGGTCGGCCACCGGTGGCGGCGGCACACCTGCTCAGGTCCGTCCCGGGATCCGCGCTGTGCGCGCACCCCGGGAAGGTTGGCTGTGCGCGCACCCCGGGAAGGTTGGCTGTGCGCGCACCCCGGGAAGGTTGAACGAGGCACCGCCCCCGCCTGCCTCGGATCAATCGATCAGGCTGGTGACCCCGTCACGCGGCTGCCGGAGTCCAAGAGATCGACACCGAGATCCCCTCCTCAGCCACGGGCCGCCTACAGACAGATCTTCAGCAGATCCGAGGGCAACCTCGGCCGAGGCTGCCGAAGAGGACCGAGCGCCATGGCCACCAGCCGAAACCCAACCTGACCAGGGCCGCATCTCTCCGCTAAGCGCAGGACCGGTCAAAACATCCGCTTCGCAAGCCTCACCGAAGCAAACTGAAATGGCGCCAACGTACATCGATTCCGCCGACATGTACCTCCTCGTGGCCGATCGTGCGCGGACGATGACGATATGGAGTCTGCTCTGCCATTCATTGGTCCAGCGAAGGAATTACCTTGTTGCTCGGCGCCAACCGCCCGAGCCCTACGTCTGGACGTTTCTGCAGGACGGCCAGAAAGAGGGGTTCAAGGCCGACGCCGCACGCGCCTCGGCGCAGGCGGTCCCCGTAGATCATCCGAGAAGGATGGTGAGCGGGTGAAGAAGGATCCCCCATGGTGGCGGAGGAAGCGGAAGCTTCCGCTGGGACAGCCGGACCCCTGGACCTGCGGGAGTTTCCTGGTGAACGCGGCCAGGCTTCTGTGGGATCTGTGGAACCGGTGGGGTGGGGGCCCCGGGCTCTGATCGGCTAGGCCTGCAGAGCCGGGTTCCCTTCACGGCTCGCACCCTCAGGGCCGGCAAGCAACGGGGGTGCGGGCCGACCACTTTCGGCACGATACAAGTAGGCATGTAATACACGTATTACTGACACTGCCAGACCATAACTGGGCGCCGGGTGCGGGAGCAGGAGTACGACAGCCCCCGACCCCCGGTCGGGGTCATCGCCCAGTTCTCCACGCCGGTCGTCATGCCGTGGTGGCCAGCCAGGTCTCCCAACCGGAGGCGGCAGCACTCCGCATGCTGGCGCGAAGGGGGCTCGGCTTGGGCACCTACTTCTCTGGCCAGCGGAGCACTTCGGAACGTGCGGCTACGTCTGGGGCGGGGTGTGGCGCAGGTCATAACACCGGATTGTCACGTTCTCCCGAGGCGTCCTGTCCCATAGCCGTCCCGAACGAACGAGCCCCATGGGGAGCGAGCGATGAACACCAGCACCGCCCATCAGATCGTCGTCCTCGGCGCCGGCTACACCGGCCTGATCGCAACAGCTCGGCTGGCCCGCTACACCCGCAGGCTGAACACCCGCATCACCCTGGTGAACCCCTCGCCCCGCTTCACCGAGCGTCTGCGCATGCACCAGGTCGCCGCGGGCCAGGAACTGACCGACTTCCAGATCCCGGACCTGCTGGAGGGCACCGGCGTGCGATTCCACCAGGCCACCGCGACCACTATCGATACCGCTGACCGGACCGTCGCCCTCGACGATGGCGCCCTCCTCCACTACGACACGCTGGTCTACGCCCTCGGCAGCGCCACCGACGCGAGCATCGTCCCCGGTGCGGCGGACCACGCCTGGACCCTCAACGACCCCCGTCTGGCGCACCGCCTGTCGCGGCGGCTGCCCGAGATCGCCGCTGCGGGCGGCACGGTCACCGTCTGCGGTGGCGGACTCACCGGCATCGAGGCGGCCGCCGAGATCGCCGAGGCCCACCCGGCGCTGACCGTCAACCTGGTCTGTGCCACCGAACCCGGTTCCATGATGGGCGAGAAGGCCCGAGCTCACCTCAACCGCGTCCTGGACCGGTTGGGCGTGGTGCGCATGGTCGGAGCGAAGGTCACCAAAGTGCTGCCCGACGCGGTGCGGCTGGACACCGGTGAGCTCGTCTCCTCGGATCTGACCCTGTGGACCACCGGTGTGCGGGTGCCGCAGCTCGCTGCCCAGGCCGGAATCGCGACCGACGGGAAGGGGCTCATCCTCACCGACCCCACCCTGCGCTCGGTTTCGCACCCGGAGATCCACGCCATCGGAGACGCCGCCCTGGTGCGGCAGGCCTGGGGGCAAATCCACGGCACATGCCAGAGCGGGGTGGTCACCGCCGACTACACCGCCGGCGTCATCGCCCGGCTGCTGCGCGGGAAGCCGGTGAAGCCCCTGCGGTTCGGCTACTTCCACCAGCCGGTGAGCCTGGGCCGCAAGGACGCGGTCGTCCAGTTCACCAGGGCCGATGACACCCCGAGGCGGTGGTACCTCAAGGGCAAGGCCGCGGTCATCTACAAAGAGCAGGTCAGCGGTACCCCGCCGGTGGCCGCCAAGATGTCCCGCTACGTGAAGATACCGGTGCAGCTGTCGAAGGGCGGCCGCGCCACCCGAAAGGCCGCATGATGTTCCAGGACTCGGGTCGGGGACCCACCAGATCCCCCGGCCCGCTGAAATCCCGAGCTACCGACCACTAGGCATGGTTCCGATGAAGGATCGCGAGACCGGCCGGGCGGCCCCGGCGCCCGAGCCGCGAGAGGCGGCGATCGACCCGTTCGTCGAACACCGCCGGTTGCTGTTCGGCACCGCTTATCACATGCTGGGCAGCGTCGCCGACGCCGAGGACATCCTCCAGGACGCCTGGTTGAAATGGCATGCGGTGGACCAGGATCTGGTCGAGCATCCCAAGGCCTACCTGGTGCGCACTGTCACCAACCTGGCCCTGAACCGCCTCACTTCCGCCCGGGCCGTCCGTGAGACCTATGTGGGGCCATGGCTTCCCGAACCGCTGATCACCCCCTCGAACGCCGTTGAGGAGACAGAAATGGCCGAGACGGTGTCGACGGCCATGCTGGTCGTCCTCGAATCCCTCAACCCCACCGAGCGGGCCGTCTTCGTGCTGCGCGAGGTCTTCGGCTATTCCTACGCCGAGATCGGCGGCTTCCTCGATCGGCCTGCGGCCACTGTGCGCCAGATCTCGCGCCGCGCCCGTTCGCACGTGCAGGCCCGCCGCCCCCGCTTCGACGCGGACGACGGGGCGCGCCAGGAGGTCACCGAGAAATTCATGGCCGCCTGCCACGGCGGTGACCTCAACGCCCTCATGGAACTGCTCGCCCCGGAAGTGACGCTGTGGAACGACGGCGGCGGCATCGTCACCGCCGCCCGCCGTCCGCTGCACGGCCCTGACCATGTGGCGCGCTGGATCCTGGGCGTCATGGCCAAACCGGTCTCCGCCGACATCCGCCTCGAACCGGCCGTCGTCAACGGCGAGCTGAGCGTCGTCGGCATGGTCGGCGACGACCTCGTCGGCGCACTCACCTACGACATTCACGATGGCCGCATCGAGAACATCCGCTTCCAGGTCAACCCCCAGAAGCTGAATGGCGTTCAAGCGGCGGGCGGCACCGACGGTCCTACCTCCAACACCAAAGGGTCACGGTGACGACGACAACGGCGAAGACCACCGCCGCCGCCGCCGCGGATAGCAGGCCAGCGTGCTCTAACTGGCCGGAGTCTCACCAAGGAGTCGCATGACGAGAGTGCATCTGGTGTATTCGCCTTGCCGACCACGACACGCGCCGCCCCTCTGGTAGCTCTTCACCTTGTCCCCGTTGTCCCCCTCCGCGGCGCTCGAGTCTCCTGGCCGGTTATGGCACCGTTGCGTCCGACTGAGCATTGTGGAGGCGAGCGCCGCGCCTGTGTCATGAAGGCTGAGCGTGCGGTGGGGGTTCGGGCGGTGCGGGTGGCCGGTAGTCGAGGCCGAGCGTATGGGGCTGGCGAAGATACATCCGAACTCGGCGGGGTGAGCGGTCGCCCAGTGGCGCATGGCGCGGCAGGTGGCCAGCAGCCGGTCGCCGGCCGAGTCGGGGGGCCGGGCGTCGCGGGCGCTCCGCATCACCGCGGTCAACTCCTGCAGGAAGCCGGCGGTCACGGCAGCGACCAGGTCGTCATGCGAGGCGAAGTAGTGGGAGAGCTGGCGGGCGAGCAGTTCGTCAAAGTAGGCGGCGACACGGGCCTTGGCCTCCGGGTGGGCCCACTTCGGTGGACAGGTCGGGCCCCGCCATCGCCCGGGGGCCTCCAGCCTCGACCCGGGTCGCCGTTACAGCGAATACATCGTCCGTCCTTGCGGGCCGCCATGTCGCCCACCCACCGTGAAGGTGCCGCACACGATTCCGACAATGTCCGCGGTACCGTCCCGCCTGCGCCTGATGCCGCCGGCAGGGGTCATTCGACCACGGGAGCGGCTTGTTCGGCCCGCACGGCCCGTTCGCGCTGCTCCGTCTCGGCGGCCCGCGCGACGTCGCGCTCGCGTTCGAGTGCCTGCAGCTCAGCGCGGTAGGAGGCTTGTGCGGCGATCAGGTCGGTGCGGGCCTGGTCGCGTTCACCGCGCATCTGCTCGGCGGCCTCGACGGCGCTGTGGCGCTGCGCGTCGGCGCGCCGGACGTCCTGTTCAGCGGCGTCGCGGGCGGCTTGCGCGTCCTCGGCCGCGCGGCGGCGGACCGTCTCGGTCTCCTGCTCGGCGCGCTCCAGCCGCCCAGTGAGCTCACCGATCGCCGCGTCCCTCTCGGTAAGGGTCTGGCGGGCGGCGGCCAGCTCACGTGTGGCGGTGTCCAGCCGCCCGGCCAGCGCGTCGGCCTGAGCACGAACCGAGGCCAACTCCTGCTCCAGCTCGCTCAGCCGGGCCCGTGCCGCGTCGCGTTCGGAGCGAGCCTCGTTGCCCGCCCGGACGGCCACCTCGGTCTCCTGCTCGGCCTTGGTCCGCGCGATCCGGTGGGCATCAACGGCGTCCTCGGCCCGCCGGGCCAGTTCGATGGCGCCGGCGGCGCGCTCGGTGGCCCGCTCCGCGGCGGCGCGGGCGTCGGCGGCCTCAGCCAGGGCGGTCTGCTCGCGTTCCTCGGCGGCCTGGCGGGCGGCGATGGCCTCGGCCTCGGCGGTCTTGGCCCGTGCGGTCTGGGCCTCCAGTTCGGTGTTGCGCTCCACCACGGTGGTGCGCAGGTCGGCCAGGTCAGCGGCGAGCCGGTCGTCGCGGGCGGCGGCCGCGCGCAGCAGTTCGGCATGGGCGCGCCGGTCGGTCTCCTCCCGGTCGGCCCAGGTGATGAGGGCCTGCAGCGGCGGCTCGACAGCGGCGCCAACGGCGGACTCACGGGCTCGCCGGGCCGCCTCCCGGCAGTCCTGGCCCTCCGGGCCCTCTCCGCTGTGGTGGTACTCGCGGCGACGGCCGGTGGCCGCGCGCGGAGGCAGCGGCCCCCGGCAGTGCTTGCACCGGCCGTGCGGCGCCGCGTCCGCCGCCTCCTCCCCCGGACTCTCGGACGCGGGGGACGGGGGTCCGCCGCCGGGGGCGTCCCGGACGGGCTGCGCATCGCGGTCAGCGTCGGCGCTGGGCACCGGAGGTTCAAGATCGGCCACACCATCATCATGGCAGGTTTCGTGGATGGGTACCCGCGAAACCGCGATTCTCTTTCTAGGTTTCAAGAAACAGTATCAAGACTGGATATCTGATTGGGGTTAAGGGAGACTTAACCCTGACGAGGCGAACCGGAGCCGCCTATGATCACCTCGTGACTGACCCGGCGCAGCCGACCCGATCACGGCTCACCGGACCTGATGCGAACGGAGTTCAATCTGATGCCCGCTCAGTGGATCCGCCGCCGCGCTGCGCGAATGCCGCGGCTCGGCGCGTCCGGCCCTTCCGCTCGCAGCGCGTTCACTGAACCGGACGAGACCCCGGCCAGCTCGGTGCTTCCGATGTTCGGCAGGTCAGCGCGTCGGGCGTTCATCGGGTTCGGTGAGCCAGGACAGTGACAACCGAGCAGCCCGCCGCCCACGACGCGGACACCGGCGCCGCCCCCTCTCCGTTCCGGCCTTCATCAGCGGGCGGGCCTGACCACGGAGGCGAAAGCACCGCGGCACTGGTTCTCCCCGGTGGTGCCCCGTCCGCCGCACCGGTACTCAGGCCTGACACCGTTCGGCCCGCGCTCACCGGGCCGCCAGCCCCCTCGGGCGAGGCGACGTTCGCGCCGGACCGGTCCCTGTCCCCCGAGGCGGCCGCGATGGTGACCGCCGGGCTCGCCGACAACACCACCCGCGCCTACACCCGGCACTGGGCCACCTTCACCCGCTGGTGCGAACTGACCGGCCGGACCCCGCTGCCGGCCACCCGGGAGACGCTCGCCGAGTACGTCCATCACCTGACCGGCACCACCACCCAGTACGGCAAGCCTCCCGCGCCGGGGAGCATAGACGCGATGCTCAGCTGCGTGCAGTCCGCGCACAAGCTCGCGGGCCTCGACTGCGACCCCCGCCTGGCCCGGATGGCGCTGCGCGCCTACCGCAAGCAGCGCACCACCCACCCCGACCCGGCGCTGCGCCACCGGGTCAGGCGCGCCCCCGAGATCGACGTCAACGCCCTCCGCGCCATGATCACTGCGATCGGCGACGCCGCAGACGCCGGGGGGATCCACCCGCTGCGCGCCGAACGCGACCAAATCGTCCTGGTGCTCGGCTTCGCCATGATGGGCCGCCGCTCTGAGGTCGCCGCGCTCGACATCGAGGACCTGACCTTCACCACCCGCGGACTGCTCATCAAAGTGCGCCAGTCCAAGACCGACCAGGACGCGGTCGGCAGCGAGGTCATCATCAAGCACGGCAGACGCCCCCAGACCGACCCGGTCGCACTGCTGCGGACCTGGGTGGCGCGGCTCGCCGACGCCGAACCGCCCATCACCAGCGGACCGCTGCTGCGCGGCATCGACAAGCACGGCCGCCTGGGCGGCACACCCGGCTACGCCGCCCCCGGCGCCAACACCGGTCGAATCGACGACGAGACCCTCAACGACATCGTGCGCGACGCCGCCATCCGCGCCGACCTCGACAACGCCACCGCGCACACTTTCCACGGACTGCGCGCCGGAGCCGCCACCTCCGCCGCCGAGGCCGGCGCCGCACCCTCCACCATCCAGGAACACGGGCGATGGACGAGCCTGGCCATGGTGTTCCGCTACTGGCGCCGCGGCTCGGCCTGGGCCAACAATGCCCTGGACGATGTAGGCCTCTAATCACTGAAGCAAACACCAGGGCAGTTCGTGGAGCAGAAACCCAGAGACCGTACCTTGCTGCGCAAGGCGAGCCCCGGCCGTTCGTGGACGCCAGGTCCAGCGGGATCCATGCCCAGTGAGCCATTTCCAACTTCATTCGCCCTGGTGGTGCAGTGTGAAGATGGCTTGGACGATGGCGGTCAGGCGGGATGGTGGGCAGCGAGCCTTCCGCAGGATCTCCCGCGTTTGAGGGTGGCGGCGCCTTGCTCGCCCAAGGTGCAGACGGGGGCGTGGTAGCGGTTAACAGCTTCTTGCGTTTGCCGAGCCCGTGGCGCGCGCGAGCAGGTCGCCGACGCGCGCGCCGACGCCGAGCGGGCGTGGCGGCAGTAGGGGCAGGCCCAGCGCGCCCAGCAGGCCGCCGAGGACGGGACCGCCGCGGAACGGCATCTGCTAGAGGTCGTCCAGCAGCAGACAAGCACCATGACCTACCGCTAAGCGCTGCACTCGACCTCCCGAAGGCCGGTACCGCAGCCATCCCGGTCAGCGCGCCGAGCGGCGAGTCGGTTGGAGCGGATCTCAGCGGATCGCTCGAAGCACGCGAAGATCGTTTGAACGACGAGCACGCCTGGTGCGGGGCCCCGCACCAGGCGTACCGGGAGGTCGTCAGCGACGTCCCATGTGCTCTGCCGGACGGATCAGCAGGTCGGCTCGCCGCTCTGCGCGGGGACGTTGATCGCGCTCCACGCGGCCTTCACCGCGTTGCACTCGGTGCTGCCCGAGAACAGCTCCTTGGCCGCCTGGAGGGTCGCGACGCGGGCGCGGGCGTGGCTCCAGCTCGTCACCTTGCGGTTCAGGCCGCCCATGAAGATCTGGCCGGCCTTCTGGATGCCGATGCCGGTGACGCGGGAGTTGTTGCAGGTCGGGCTGGTCGGGTTGCCGTTGGTGGGGTTCGAGCCCTCGGCCAGCAGATAGAACCAGTGGTTCTGCGGGCCGGCCGCCGCGTGCACCTCGGTGTTCGGGATCGAGGACGAGTAGCAGTTCGGGTCGCCCAGCGCGGACGGGTTGTACATGTTGCGGATCGGGCCCTGGCCGACCAGGTCGACCTCCTCGCCGACCAGGTAGTCCGGCGGGTCGTAGGTGGAGGGCTCGTTCATGTAGTGCTCGGTCAGCGCGCCGAAGATGTCGCCGGCCGACTCGTTCATCCCGCCCTTCTCGTTGCCGCTGCCGCCGCTGGAACCGCCGGGCGTGGTCTGGAAGATCGCGTGCCCGTTCTCGTGGCCGACGACGTCGACGGACGTGGCCAGCTTGGTGTTCGACTGGTTGTGGCCGAAGTTGGTGTAGCTGCCGTTCCAATAGGCGTTGACGTCATTCAGACCCACGCGCGAGGGGAAGCCGCGGCCGTTGCCGTTGGTCCCGTTACGGCCGAGCCATGCCTTGAGCATGTCCCATTCCTTCTGGACCGCGTACAACACGTCCACGCAGCCGGTCTCCAGGTTCGTCCCGCTGCCGTTGCCCCAGGCGCTGTCGGTGCCGGTGTAGGCGGAGCCGTTCTGGCCGCCGCACTGGTGACCGGGACGTGAGGGGTCGGTCATGGACGTCGCCGCGGTGCTCAGGTCCACCGTGCCGTGGTAGAAGCTTCTGTCATCGGCGGCGTCGCGGACGTCATCGAACGTCCCGACGACCTTGCCGGTCTTGGCGTCGACGAACACGTGCAGCTTCGTCTCGCCTTTCTTCTGGTGACCGGTGACGACCGTTTCGTAGACCAGGTGTCCCTTGCCCTCTGCCAGCACGGTGAGGCGGGGAGTGGAGACCGTGTCGACCTTGGCGACCTTGGCACGCGACACCGCGGCGGCCTGCGACGCCTTGATCGTCGCCTTGGTGCCGACGTTGAGCGTCGCGGTCTGGTTGACCGAGGTGCTCAGCACACCTCCGTCGGCGTTCGTCGTGACGACGATGTCGCCGCCGTAGACGGGCAGGCCGTCGTAGGTGCGCTGGTACTCCACGTACTGGAGGCCGCGCAGGCCCGAGGTGACGTTCGTGCGGAAGATCTTGTCCTTCGGGGCCTTCATGAACTCCGCCGGCTTGGCGGCCACGAAGGTGTCGGCCGAGATCGCCGCGAGCGTGCGGGGGGTCGGCTTGGCCGGGGTGGTGCGGGCGGTCGCTCCTGTGGCGGGGGCGGACATCGCCACGGCGAGGCCGGCCGCCAGCGCAGCCGCCCCGATCGCGGTCTGGTGTCTCACAGGGGTGCTCCTTCCACGGGCCCGACGGCACAGGGCGGCGAAGCCTCACGTGGGAGCGGCCTGCGACGCCCTTGTCGGCGGGGGGGATTGGGGACGTGTCGCTCATCCGGATGAGCTGCCCCGAAGTGCACCTTGTCGGACTTGAACGTGTCAATACATTCAAAGCAGCATGAATTTTCACAAACCAAGAACTGAGGGACTGTATACGAGTCAACTTTCCTGGTGAGCAGCATCCGGCCCCGCCCACCGGAGTGACAGGCGGCACCGGATCCCCCGCAGATCCGCGCGCGCCATCGAACCTGGAACGAACGAACCGTCCCGCAACACCTCGGCCAGCTCAGGGTGCTCGGCGGAACGGTCGATGAAATCCCCGCGCATCACCATCGAGGGAGGTGGAGCGGCCAAGGGTCTTGCCGGAGGCCTCGGCGGCGACGCCTGCGCGTAAGTTCTCGCTGATCACGTCGCGTTGGAACTTCAGCACGGCCGCCAGGACGGAGACCATCATCTTGGTGCCGGGATCGTCGGAGACCAGGCCGATCCCCGGCAGCCCGGGCTCCACCCGCAGGTGCTGGCCCCTTCCGGCAAGGAGCGGGCGCAGGGCAGGATGTCGGCGACCGACCGGAACAGGCCTGCGGCGGCCTCGTGCAGCGGGCGGATGAATCCCGCGCGGTCCGGGGAGAGCTGGGGGCTGGAGGTGGCCGGGGGTCCTCGTAGGCGGGGGCGCCGGCGGCGAAAAGAGCGGCTAGGGTGTGCCGCTGGCGGCCGCCGGTCTGCTTGTCGGTGGAGTGCCGCAGGTAGATCCGGTCGCCCATGCCCGATCGTGTCTCTTTCCAGCTCGCCCGGTGTGCTTCTGGCGGCCGGCACTAGGGACGAAATGGGGCGTCGGAAGTTTGGATCGGATCCGATTGGATCAGCAGTAGTAGGTGCTCGTTGCGATATTCATTCCATGCCGGCTGAGCACTTGGCAGATCGGCTCGACCCTGCTGTACTCACCGAACTCATCGGCCGGTTTGTACTCCACCTCCGGGCTCGGCTCGACGGAATGCATACGAGACGAAGAATGGGCGTCGGCTTCGGTCAGTAGCCAGAACCGGGCAATGGGGCGTCAGCTGGCGGAGGTTGTCCGGTACCGTTTTGCGGGGAGCTGGGGGCATCATGCGCGGACGATGGCCTGCCCATCCACGGCGGTGACCTCGATGCTGGTCAGGTCGACGCCGTCGCCGCTGAGGTGCACGGCGTCCGGTCCGGAGCCTTCAGCACGGATGCCGCTGCCGACCCGGAGGTCGCCGACCTCCCCGAGGATCTCAACGGTGACCAGATGATCGCCTCGGGTGGCGATGCGTCCGCCCACCGCGGCCTGTCCGATGCGTCCGTTCTGCTTGATGCTCAGTGCGATCGCCTGTAACTCGACCTGGACGCCGCGAACAAGGCTGGTGCCGGTACCACCGGACGTGGTCAGGTCGCCGCGGACCTCCAACCGCGGCAGCTCCTTGCTGATCTGGACGCCGATCGAGCCGTCGCCCGTGGTGGCGATGGAGTCGAATGAAGCGTGCCGCAGCGAGCCGTCGTAGAGGTTGAAGCCGCGCGCTCCGGTGCCGTGGGTGGTGATCGGTCCCCGCACGTCAAGCCGGCCGAGGTCGCCGAAGTTGACGAACCCGATGCCGCTGGGCCCGTGCGAGATCCGGGGTTGAGGAACCTGCGGCCAGCCGTTGGCGCTGAGATGGATCTTGAAGGGTTCGCCCTGCTCAACGGGCGGGGCTCCACCCTGGGGCGTGGACCTTCTGCCGGGGAGTGAGCCTGGATTCCGTTCCCCTCCGTGGCCGGAGTTTTGGCGGCAGGTTCCTCAATCCTGGATATGGACTGGCGTTCGAGGTGATCGAGCAGTGGTGACCGGAGAGCTGGAGGATCTGTCCCATCTGCATGAGGCGGCCCGGGCGCGGCGCGGCTGCCCGCAGAACTCGCCTGCGTTACGGTCGCGCCGCACCGACGGTGAGGTGCGGACGGAGCCGCACCCGTCGCGCCGAGCTTTGGCAGGAGACGATGGGTGCCGCTCAACGAAGCGGATCATCGCCGCTCCACACCGCTGGCAACGCACTCCAAGTAGCCGATGAGCGGATGCGCAACCGCATGGGGGCAGGAGCCGCAGCGGGCGGCTTCGTCCGTCTAGCCTAGGTCTCCTGCGGCCCTGGCTTGGTGGCGCGGTGGTAGCGGCCGGCGAGTGCACGCACGAGTTCGACGAGTTCCGCGGGTTTGGTCACGGTGAAGTCGGCGCCGAGCAGGCCGAGGTGAACGGCGAGCGCCTCGATGCTGTCCGCGCCGGTGTCCAGTAGACAGCGGGTGTCGTCGACCGACGTGATGGTGCCGATGGCGGGGTTGATCCGCTCGGCGAGCTGTTCGGCCGGTGCGTGTACGACGACCTGGGCCCGGTACCGCCAGCCGGCCGATGACACGCCTCGGCGTACCTGGTCGACGGCGTCCTCGGGGAGATCGCGGGGGGTGAATCTGGGACCTGTTGGGGTGCGTGGGTGGAGCCGGTCCACCCGGAACGTCCGCCAGTCGCTCCGCTCGACATCGAACCCGACGAGGTACCACCGGCGTCCCCAGTTGACCAGCCGGTACGGTTCGACCTCGCGCCGGCTCTCGGAGCCGTCGTGGCTTCGGTAGCCGAATCGCAGGCGCTCGTGGTCCCTGCAGGCGGCCGCGAGGGCGCTCAGCGTGTCGGCGTCTACCCGCGGGCCCAGGTCGTCCCGCGGCACTGCTACGGCGTACTGCTTGAGGGCGTCGACGCGACGCCGGAGGCGGGCTGGCAGCACCTGCTCCAGCTTGACCAGTGCGCGCAGCGAGGTTTCCTCGACCCCGGTGATGGTGCCCCCGGCGGCGGTGCGGAGCCCGATCGCTACCGCGACCGCCTCCTCGTCGTCGAGCAGCAGGGGCGGCAGTGCGGCGCCGGCGCCGAGTCGGTAGCCACCTACCGCGCCTCGGGTGCCGTGCACCGGGTAGCCGAGGTTTCGCAGGCGTTCCACGTCGTTGCGGACGGTGCGGGTGCTGACCGCCAGCCGCTCGGCCAGTTCGGCGCCGGTCCACTCGCGGGGCGTCTGGAGTAGCGAGAGCAGGCGTAGCAGCCGCGCCGAGGTTTCCAACATTCTTCGGAGCCTCCGGATTGTTAGGAACGTACCTTGCCTAAATGGATCCTACGCTGATGACCATGCCCCCCGATCTGCTCGCCGGCGACATCCGGCAGTTCTTCGGCAAGGTGCGCTGATCCGCCGCCGGTTGTCGGCGGACCCCTCAGACCCCCATGTATTCACACGAAAGGAAATCCCATGTATCTCGTCATCGGTGCCACGGCTCACTTCGGACGTCAGGCGGTAGAGGAGTTGGTCGCCGCGGGTGCCCCGGTGCGGGCGCTGACCCGTACTCCGGAGCGGGCCGGGTTCCCGCAGGAAGTCGACGTCGTCCGGGCCGATCTGACCAAGCCCGAGACGCTGCCGGCGGCGTTGGCCGGCGTCGAGGCCGCCCTCCTGGTTGTGCAGTACGGGATGGATGTCGCTCCGCTGCTGGCGGCTGCGGGCCGGGCCGGGGTGCGTCGGCTGGTGTTCCTGTCCTCGGGGGCGGTCGTCCCGGGCGCCGAGCGGCAGCCTGATGTGATCGCCCAGTACCACCGCGGCGTCGAGCGGGCCGTCGAGGCGTCCGGAATCGAGTGGACGTTCCTGCGGCTGCTGTTCCCCGCCATCAACTCGTTGACGTTCGCGATGCAGCTCCAGGGCGGTGACGTCATTCGCGCGCCTTACACCGAAGCGGCCTTCAGTGCCGTGCACGAGCGGGACGTCGCCGAGGTGGCCGCGCGGATCCTGATCGGCGGCGGGCACGCGGGGCGGGCCTACGACTTGACCGGCCCCAAGTCGCTGACCCAGACACAGCAGGTCCGCATCCTCGGGGAGACGCTGGGGCGCCCGCTCACCGTCGAGGACCTCGACCCGGAGCCCGTCCTGGAGCAGATGAGCCAGTTCATGGACCCCGAGTTCCTGGCCGCGCTGTTCGCTCTCATGGCGCAGGCGGTCGGCAAGCCCGCGCCGGTCAACGACGTCATCGAGCAGATCACCGGGCAACCCGCGCGGACCTACGCCCGGTGGGCCGCGGATCACCGGGCCGACTTCGGCGGCTGAGCAACGAGGCGGGGGCGACATTCGCCGCCCCCGCCATGTGGACGGAAAGGGAGGCACGGTGGCACAGGTGCTGGGGCGACGGGAGTTGGGGAGAGCCCTGCTGGCCCGTCAGCAGCTGCTGGAACGGGCCGACGCGACCGCCGAGGAGGCGGTCACCCGTCTGGTCGGCATGCAGGCGCAGGCGCCGTACGCGCCCTACTTCGGGCTCTGGAGCAGATTGCGGAAGTTCGGCACCGCCGACCTGGCGGACGCGCTGACCGAGCGCCGCCTGGTGCGGGTCGCGCTGATGCGCAGCACCGTCCACCTGGTCACCACAGCGGACTACCGCTCGTTGCGGCCATGGGCGCAGCCCGCGCTCGACCGTGAGCTGGACACCGCATTCAAAACGCCCCTCACCGGTCTGGACCGTGTGGCCGTGGCGGAGTCCGGCCGGGCGCTGCTCGACGCACGGCACCTCACCCCCAAGGAGCTCAGGGCGGCGCTGCACGAGCGGTGGCCCGATCACGAGCCCCGTGCGCTCGCCACCGTAGTGCGCAACCTGGTGCCGCTGGTCCAGGTACCGCCACGCGCCGTCTGGGGCGTCGGCGGCACCACCCGGTACGCGACGGCGGCCGGCTGGACCGGAGCCGAGCCCGCCCCCGCCGCCGACTTCGAACACATAGTGCTGCGCTACCTCGCCGCGTTCGGCCCGGCCTCGGTCGCCGACGTGCAGACATGGGCCGGCCGAACCCGGCTGCGTCCCGTCCTGGAGACTGAGGCCGCAACTGGCGGTCTTCCGCGACGAGCACGGGGTGGAGCTGTTCGACCTGCCGAATGCGCCACGCCCCGGCGCCGACGCCCGCGCGCCGGTTCGCTTCTTGCCCGAATACGACAACCTGCTGGCCTCCCACACCGACCGCACCCGCGTGATCTCGGAGGAGGCCCGCAAACGAGTCATGACAGGCAACGGGATGCGCGCCACCTTCCTGGTGGACGGGCAGGTGACGGGCGTCTGGAAACTCCACCTGGGCAAAGCATCAGCGACTCTGGAGATCGACCCATTCCGGCCGCTGACCGCCACCGAGCGCGCCGAGGTCGAGACCGAAGGCACCCGGCTGCTGGAGTTCGCCGCGCCCGGCGCCAGCCACGACCTCCGCAGGGGCACGGCCACGCTCGTCGACGACGCGGTGACCGGAGAGGAAAGCGATCGGCAGTGAGCAGGCCCTGCTCATGCGTGCCATCCACAGACGCCCGCTCATGCCGCTGCCCGTGCCCTTCGGAAGGTGACCAAATCCGCCCACCGGCAAGAATTCGTGCAGAGGACCTCGATCATCCGTGCGGTCCACTTCGGAAATCGACACCTCCGATGGTGTCCGTTAGGGGAACGCTCACCGGACAACAGCAACGAGCGCTCGGGCGCGAACGCGACCTGCGGCGAAGCCGTCTCACATAGGTGGTCCGCGAATCTGTCCGGTGACGGGGGCTAAACGGTACGCTGCGCGGGTGGGAGAGCTCATCGGCTACGCCCGTTGCTCAACCGTCCTGCAAGACCTCACCGCCCAGACCGAGATCCTTCTCGGGCTCGGCGTGCCCGAAGATCGCATCTATCTCGACAAGGGGCTCACCGGCACCAACCGGGAACGGCCCGGCCTCGACCAGGCCCTCGCAGCCGTCCGCGCCGGCGACACCCTGGTCGTCCCGAAACTCGACCGGCTCGCCCGCTCGGTCCCCGACGCCCGCGACATCGGCGACACCCTGGTCGCCCGCGGCGTCCGCTGTCGCTGGGCGGCAGCATCTACGACCCCGCCGACCCCATGAGCAAGATGTTCTTCAACATGCTCGCCGTCTTCGCCGAGTTCGAGGCCGACCTGCTCAAGATGCGCACCCGCGAAGGCATGGCCATCGCCCGTACCCGCGGCAAGCTCAAGGGGCGCCAGCCCAAGCTCACCGCCCGCCAGCAGGCCGAGCTGGTTCGGATGCGCGCCAGCGGCGAGTACTCCATCAACGACCTGATGGAGGTGTTCTCCGTCGGCCGGGCGACGGTGTACCGGGTCCTGGAACGCGCTGGAACCCCGGCATGACCGCGCCGCAGATCGAGCACTGGTTCTAGGTGGCCGACCTCGCCCAGCTACCCGCGCGGCCTACTGCACCAAACCCGATCCAAGCTCACTGCGGTGCTGATCAACCAGCGATAGGCAGCCTGCACCTCACCTACGACCCCGGCCCCGCGAAGACGGTCCATCGCCGGGTCGCCGGCTTCGGCAACGGCCGCGATGCCACGCCAGCAACGGTCCTGCCACCACAGGATCACATCAACCAACTCGCTCCGATCGACCAGCCCATAGGCATCACAGACCAACCGGACCCGCCGAGCCGCTTCTCCGACATCGGAGACGCCGGGCCCCAGCCGCACGTACTGCCAGCACACATGCGCAACGTCGTGGATCCGCCGCCCAGGAGCCGCCAGGTCCCAATCGATGAAGGCCACCGGTCGCAACCCCGCACCCAGTTCCCGATACACCGTGTTCTTCGGCGACAGGTCGTTATGGCACGCCACCTCACGAACGTTCCAACCGGACACCGCTCCAAGATCATTCTCAGCGCCAACGGCTGTCCGCAGGTTCCTCAACCCCGGACCGAGGTGGTCGTCATGGACATCCGCATGCCCGGCATGGACGGGCTCGACGCCACCCAGATGATCACCGCGGACACCACAGCGGCTCGCGTCCTCATGCTCACGACCTACGACGAAGACGCCAACGTCTACGCCTCGCTCCGCGCAGGAGCCAGCGGCTTCCTGGTCAAGGACATGGCCCTGGACGACATGATCACCGCCATTCGGGTCGTGGCCGCCGGGGACGCGCTGATCGCCCCCAGCGTCACACGCCGTCTCATCGCCGAATTCGCCGGCCGCCCCGAGCCCGCTCCCCCACCCGCGGGGCTGCCGAGCATCACCGATCGCGAACGCCAAGTCCTCACCCTGGTCGGACGCGGCCTGTCGAACGTCGAACTGGCCGCCGAACTCCACATCAGCCCGGGTACCGCCGAAACACACGTCGCCAACCTGCTCACCAAGCTCGGCGCCCGCGACCGCGTCCAACTCTCATCCTCGCCTACGAGAACCGACTCATCACACCGTCCCGTTAACTCGATTCCGGAGTCGACGTACTGGCGTATGACCACGTGCGCTCTCACGGGCCCAGCCCAGAGGACGAACAGCAGCCACATCATCGCCACCGCACCTTCGATGATGATGGGGGTGGCCTGAGCAGTGCGTGACGTGATCCAAAGCGGGACATTCGCGCAATCAGCGGCTTGTTCACTCCCGCGAACGCGAACATGAGTGCGACCGTGCCCGTCAGCCAGGCCAAGGCCGTTCCGGGGCCGATGTCAGGGCTGTTGTACGGGTTGCCCATCTCATTGATCATGACCGTGTCGTAGCCACTCGGAGCGGCTAAGCAGAGCAACGGGTTGAGAACGGCGACGGCCGCGAGGGTGAGTCCCGGCCTGTGGGTGAGTCTCCACAGCCAGCATGAGAAGACGACCGCCAGCCCCGGGGCTCCCACCAGCCAGCGCGGGGCCGCTCCCTGGAGGGTCACCACACCGATCGGGTCGGTGAAGTCACGCGGCAGCAGCAAGATGGCGGCGACCGCGATCCAGGCGCAGGCGAGGGCACCGCGAACGGCGAGCGGATGGTCACGGTCACCGTGGACACCGTCGTCCGTGGACGCGGGTATGGGGCCGGCGCGGGTGCCGGGCTGGACGGCCGGTCCTGGTCGGAGGGGCGTTCGCCGGGGCTGACCGCTGCATTGAGTAGATCGCGAGCCTGTGCGGGAGACAGCCGGTCAGCGGGGTCCTTGCGTAGCAGGCCGTTCAGGAGTGGAGCGAGCGGTCCACCGCACCGGGGCGGCACCGGCTCCTGGGTGGCGATGGCGATGAACAGTGCTCCGTGAGAGGGTGCGGTGAACGGCGGGCGGCCCTCGTACAAGGCCGCGACTACGCGCGCTTCCTCAGCTGCCACGTTCCCGGATGTGAGAACGCCTACGCCGTCGACACCGGGACCGGCCGGCATCCGCCAGACCCGGAACATCGCCGGTGTCGAGACCCTGCGCATCGATGGCGTCCTCAACTGCCGGAAGCGCCCCGCCTGCATCGTCCGGTCACCATGGCCGATCGAACTTCACACCGGCGACCGCCCGAAGCTTCGCTGGCTTGTCGACGACTTCTAGGGCTTGAGGGCTACCGCTGGCCGTGGCGTTCTTTAGGAGTCGGGCGGCATCGTGGTATGCCTCGATCCCAGGCGGCTTCCCCGAGCGCACCCTGGTCGGCAGGGCGGGTCTGGGCGGCGACTGCGGTCCAGAAGTCGATGGGTGGGATCTGGTCCGCGCGGCGGGTGCGGGCAGCCGCGGATCCTGGCCCGCCCGCGCGGTTATCCGGATACGGCATGCGGCACCTGCTTGTGGCACGGTCTCGCTTCCGTCGTCGTATGGGCTCGTCCGGATGCGGAGGCAAGCGAGGGCCCGGGTTCGTGACGGCCGCGGGGCCGAATCGGGCAGCCTCCGGGAATCTTTGCGGGAGCTGTCACAGCCCGAACGAGTGCCCTGTCTTAGCTGGCGACCGGGCTGTGACCGACGGCCCGGCGGACAGGAGGGGACTCATGAAGATCGTGGTCATCGGCGGCACCGGCCTGATCGGTTCGAAGGCCGTGGAGATGCTCCGGCAGCACGGGCACGAGGCGGTGCCGGCCGCGCCGAACACGGGCGTGAACACGCTCACGGGCGAGGGACTGGCCGAGGTGCTGGAGGGCGCGTCCGTGGTCATCGACGTGTCCAACTCGCCGTCCTTCGAGGACGCGGCGGTGCTGAACTTCTTCACGACCTCGACCGGCAACCTGCTTGAGGCGGAGAAGAAGGCGGGCGTGGGCCACCACGTCGCGCTGACGATCGTGAACACCGACCGGCGGCCCGACATCGGCTACTTCCGGGCGAAGGTCGCGCAGGAGAAGCTGATCGAGGAGTCGCCGATCCCGTTCTCGCTGGTCCACGCGACGCAGTTCTTCGAGTTCGGCCGCAGGATCGCCGACGAGGCCGCCGCCGGCGGCGACACGGTCCCGATGCCGCCGGTGCTGTTCCAGCCCATCGCGGGCGAGGAGGTGTCCCGGACGGTCGCGCGGACCGCGGTGGGCGCGCCGCTGAACGGCCGCCTCCAGATCGCCGGCCCCGAGGTGTCGCGGATGGACGAGTTCTTCCGCAAGGCGCTGGCCGCGTGGGGCGACCCGCGCGAAGTGGTCACCGACCCGCACGCGCACTACTTCGGCGCCGAGATGCACGAGCGCGACCTCGTTCCGGACGAGGGCGCCGCGACCCTCGGCGAGATCACGTACGTCGACTGGCTGGCCGCGAACCCCGTCAAATGACCCCCGTCCGCACCGACGAGCCTAGGAGGCAGCACCATGTCCGGCCGTGACGCCACCGCCGCCGAGCCGAAGCCCAGGTCGACCGCGTGGCAGACCGCGCTCACCACCGTCCAGGAGGTCGAGTCGCCCTTCATCCCGGCCGGCGCGCACGCCATGACAGTGGTCATCGAGTACCCGCCCGGCGACCCCGGCGCGCCGCCGCACCGGCATCCCGGCCCAGCGTTCGGCTACGTGCTGGAGGGCGAGATGCTCATGGAGCTCGAAGGGCAGGCGCCCCGGCCCGTCCCGGCGGGCGAGGCGTTCTGGGAGCCCGGCGGCGACGTCATCCACTACCAGGACGGCAACAACCGCGACGACATACCGGTCCGGTTCGTCGTCACCATGCTCTGCGAGCCCGGCAAGCCGATGCTGACCCTCGTGGACGACACTGAGCTCGCCGAACGCGCACACCTGCGGGTCTCCGAAGATTTCTGACCATCGGTGAGTTGCCCGACGTCCGGCGCCACGACGGTCCGGGGAGCGGTACGCGATCCCGGCCGAGTGCCGCGGCAGTGCGAACCCGGCGGCGATGGCCTGGCTGGGCGAGGCATGCGAGCTGAGGCCCGGGGCGGTCCCGCTGGACGTGGGTGCCGGCGTCGGCGGCCCGGGCGGCGGAGCGGTTCGGGGGCCGGCCGCCTGTTCGCCTCTGGGCCGATCTCCGCGCGGCTGGTCCACGCGACCAGGCGTCCGGCCGGGCGGCCATCCGAACGATCCGTGGAAAGAGGAGCGATGAGTACCCCGACCAGCGACGAATTCGAGGCGGAGGTCGAGGCCGAACTGGAGCTGGCCGAGGCGAGCGACCCGGCATGGGCCGCGGCGCAGCCGGTCTCCGAGTGGCTGTTCGACCCAGCCGAGGCCGAGGCCGAGGAGATCGAGCTCCGCAACCTGCTCGGCGCGGCCGAGGAACTGGAGTCCGGTTTCCGGTCCCGGGGGCGCAGCCCCGGCGAAGGTGCCTGACCCCTGCCCACCTCACGACATCCGAAGCGAGACACCAATGAACCACCCAGTCGGGCGGCAGCATGCCTCCGTTCCCGTAGTGTCGACCGGAATCGCCACGCTCGACGATCTCCGCGAGCACCTGCAGTGGGCGATCGAGCTGGAGCACGCGACCCTGCCGCCGTACCTGTGCGCGCTCTACTCGCTCGACCCGGGCCGCAACCCCGAGGGCGCGGAGGCGGTGGCGGGCGTCTTCATCGAGGAGATGCTGCACCTGGTGCTGGCGGCGAACCTGCTCAACGCCGTCGGCGGGAGCCCGCGGCTGGCCGCGCCGGAGCTGCTGCCGCCGCACCCCCGGCGGCTGCCGCACGGCGACCCCTCGCTGGAGCTGTCGCTGCTCCCGTTCGGCGACGCGGCACTCGACATGTTGCTCCGTCTGGAGCGGCCGGCGCCGCCCGGCGCCCCCGCCGAAGGCGACCGCTACGAGACGATCGGGCAGTTCTACGAAGCGATCGAGGCCGGGCTGAGCGGCCTGTGCGACCGGCTCGGCGAGGCGGAGGTCTTCTCGGGCGACCCGTCCCGCCAGGTCCACGCCGGGCACTTCCAGCACACCGCCGGGCAGATGATCGCGGTCACCGATCTGGCCTCGGCGCTGGCCGCGCTGGAGGAGATCGTCGAGGAGGGCGAGGGCACGTCCCGCGGCGCGGTCTGGGACGGCGACCCCGACGTCCACCATCCTGACCGGGACGCGGTCGCCCACTACTACCGCTTCCAGGAGCTCAAAGTCGGCCGCCGCTACCGCCGCGGCGACACCCCGCGGTCCGGGCCCACCGGCGAACCGATCGGCGTGGACTTCGACGGCGTCCTGCCGATGCGGCCCAACCCCAAGATCGCCGACCATCCCCCGGGCAGCACGATCCGCGCGGCCCAGGAGGAGTTCAACCGGACGTACTGCGCTCTCCTGCACCTGTTGGAGCAGGCGTTCAACGGCTGCCCGCAGCTGCTCGGTGACGCGGTCACCACCATGTACCGGCTCAAGGCGCAGGCCCAGGCGCTGATGCGCATGCCCGACGGCGACGGCACCACGGCCGGCCCCACGTTCGAGTACGTCTCGCCGGATGAGCGCGGTGGGAGCGCCGGCGACGAGCCGTAGCGCATCAACGTGCTCCCTCACGGCCCGCACCCCGCGCACGGCCGGCGCGATCGGAAGATCGTCTCTGCCGAGGGCAACGCCCTCACGTGTCGGACTGGCGCACTCTCGCAGGCACTCCACCGTCTCGGACTGGCAGCGGTTACTGTCACAGAAGTGAGGCCTGCCTTGTCTGAGCTGTCCGAGGGCAGGTGAGACCGGACAGGCCGGCGATCCGAACGGGGGCGATCATGGTGGCGGACGGCGGACCGGGCGACACCCCGTCGGCGGGCGATCTCGACCACGCCGCGGCGGTCTTCGCCGAGGTGCGGCGGCGGCTGTTCGGGATCGCCTACCGGATGCTGGGCAGCGTCACCGAAGCCGAGGACCTGGTGCAGGACGTGTGGCTGCGGTGGCAGACCTACGACCGCGCCGCCGTGGCAGATCCCGCCGCGTTCCTGGCGACGACCACCACCCGGCTGGCGATCAACGTCCTGCAGTCCGCCCGGGTCCGCAGGGAAAGCTACATCGGTCCCTGGCTGCCCGAACCCGTCGACACCGGCTCCGATCCGTACCTGGGAGCCGAGCGCGGCGAAGCGCTCAGTTTCGCGGTCCTGATGCTCCTGGAACGGCTGTCGCCCACCGAACGCGCCGCCTATGTCCTGCGAGAGGCGTTCGACTATCCCTATCCGCAGATCGCCGAGATCCTCCAGGCCGGGGAGGCGGCGGTCCGGCAGCTGGTCAGCAGGGCCCGCAAGCACCTGCGGTCCGAGCGGCGGGCATCGGTGACCGGCGCCGAGCAGCGCAGGCTGCTGACCGCTTTCGTCGCCGCTGCCCGCGCCGGCGACATGGCCGCTCTGGAGGAGCTCCTCGCCGCGGACGCGGTCAGCTACTCCGATGGCGGCGGCGCCGTCCGGGCGTCCCGTTTCCCCGTGGTGGGCGCGGTCCGTGTCGCCAAGTACGTCCGGGCGTTCGCGAACCAGTTCTGGGACGGGGTCGACGTTGAGTGGGCCACCGTGAACGGCCAGTGGGCCGCCCTGCTCCAGCGCGACGGCCGGACCTTCACCGTCCTCACCGTCGACGGCACCGACCAGGGCATCGGCCAGGTGCTGTGGATGATGAACCCCGCCAAGATCACCGCCGCGACCGTCGTCACCTGACCGCCCGCGCGGCCCGCCACCCCGTTGGGTGGCCGCAGTAAGGCCGGACGGGGGCCGGCGCCCACAACCTGCCGCTGCCGGTCATGGGCGGAGGCCACTTCGCACTGCCGTCCCTCAAGCCGGTTTGCCGATGTCGATCCACCGCTGGAGCTTCTCCAGGTCCGCCTCGGGCCATGCGCCGTCGCATGGCATTCGCCCACTCAGCAGGGAACCGATGATGGCGTCGGCGTGCTCGGCGACGTCAGCATGATCGAACAGGTCGAAACGGGTCAGCATCGCGGCACGGTCCTTCGTCCGGAACAGAGGCTTGATGTCCTGCTCGAAGCTGAGCTCGTCGCCCTCAGTTGAGAATGGCACGTCTTGCTCTCCTTGCATGGAATGGCGGCATCGGTCCCCTGGATAGACCGGACAGCCCCCCGATCCGTGACAGGCTCCGCGCCGACGAGGGTGAGCACTTTTCGATGGGCTGCCACAGCCCGGACGGGTCGCCTGTCTCGATCTGGACGTGACCGACCAGGAGTCGGTGCGAGCGGCGGCCGCCGCGACCGTCGGGTCCCTCAACGGCCGCACCGGCCTCGTCTTGCGCCGCGAAGGACGGAGGGTGGCGGGCGGACTCCAGGACGATCACGTTTGGCGGCCTCGACCGTCAGCCGGCTGGACGCACCCGCCTACATGCCGCGCCGCGTCAGGGTCGCGCGAGTAGACCTGGTCGGTCGGTCCGTAGCGCGTCGAGTTGGCGATGGCGACCGCCTCGTCGTCCGAGGACGCCGGGGTGACGCAGATGACCGGACCGAACGCCTCCTCCTGCATGACCGTCGCCTCAGGCCCGACATCCGTCACGAGGGTGGCGAGGTAGGGCGGCTGGTGGAGCTGGTGACGCGGGACGATCCTGGATCACGGTTATTCGTTTTTGACATCTTGGATGCAACACAGTGCTGAAATAGGGGCTGTGCAACGTTCCATCCATTTTGTCGGGAGTCTCCCGCCGGAGCTGTCCACCAGCCCTCGCCAGGCCATGGAGTGGGTCCTCGATCATGCCCGCGGCCACCGGCTGATCTCCGTGCCCTGCGATCTCGACTCGAACTGGGTCGTCGCCTACCTGCGGGATCTCGCCGAGCGGGAGGCGTTCGAGATCAAGCGGGCCGGCGAGTACGCCGACTACGACGACATGCGCACCTACGGCGTACGGCGCGGTCGGCGGTTGCGGCCCGATGACGTGTCGATGCGCCGCTCTGACCGGTTGCGCGAGATCGTGGACGAGTTCCGTGCGCTGCGCGCCGAGCGCCCAGAGCTCGCCGACGCCCGTCTGCAGATCAGCCTCCCCAGTCCGCTCGACCTGGCGATCTTCGTGTTCGCCGGCCGGCCGTGGTTGTCGCTGCGGTACCTGCCGGTGTTCGCTCAGGCCGTCGTGGACGAGGTGGCGGACCTGGCGGCCTTCGCCGGACCGGACGTCGTCTGGCAGCTTGAGACGCCGTCCGTGCTGATAGGCATGGACATGGCCAGGCGGGCGCCCGGAGGCCCGGCGCTGGCCGCGCGGCTCATGGCCGGGCAGGTCGCGAGCCTGATCGCGCGCTTCCCCGACGACGCTCAGGTGATCTTGCATCTGTGCTACGGCAACTATCGCAACACTGAAATGTTCGCGCCCCGCGACCTCGGCGCGGCCGTCCGATACCTCAACCTCCTCGCGGACGCGCTGCGCCGCCGCGGCCGGCGTCTGCCGCCGGTGCACCTCCCCGCGGCCTACGGCGCGCACCCTGCGCCGCGTACCGAGGCGTTCTACCGGCCGCTGAGCGGGCTCGCCCCGGAGTGGCAGGTCATCGCGGGGATCGCGGCGGCGGCCGACCCGGCGGGCGGCGTCGAGAGCCTGCGGCTGTTCGAGGCCGCCGCGGGCCGCGAGGCGTACGCGGTAGCCACGGCCTGCGGTCTCGGCCGACACACCCCCGATGAGGCCGAACAGGCGGTCAGAGCGATGACCGCTGCGGCCGGCACCGGTTAGTTCGGGATGCGGCGGCCGAGGAACGCAGCCACATGATCAAGGGCCGGAATGGACCGCCGATCGGCCCCCGCCCATGGCAACTCCAGGTGGTCGGGGACTTGAGTACGACCGACTGCCCAGCATCTCGCCGGCTCCTCTCCCTCTGCCGTGCAGGTCACCGGCACTTGCCCTGGGGCTACCGAGGCAGAGGGGCCCCGTTCCCCGGCGGCTGCGTTCTCGGCTTCGGCTCGGGCGTCGACGTTCTTGCCTACGAGATCGAACAGAACACCGCCAGCGACGGGCCTCTGCCTCCGTGACCCGAGCGTGACGGTACGTAGGCATGATCGGACGGTCTGCGGAATCGGCGAGCGGGAGGAAGTCTTGGGACGCGCGAAGACCACCGGCTACGGATGGGTCGGTTCGGTGCTGCCCCTTCTCGCCTTGGTCCTCGGAGCCTCGCTCGGTATAGGGGTCGGCGCCTGGCTGAAGGTCGAGGACGTCTTCGGACCGCCTGCCCTGGGCGTCCTGGCCGGCGAGGTCGCCGCCGCGGCGGTGGTGTTCCTCGTCGGCTTCCGCAAGAACAGCTCGTGGACGCCCGAGGGGCGGAGGTGGACCAGGAAGCACAGTTACGGCGGCCACGGCGTCCAGTGGCTCGGCGTCACCATCGCGCTCGCCATCGCGACGGTCCCCTTCTCCATTACGTTCGAGAAGCTGACCCCACCCGGGCTGGACTGGGCGGGCCTCGTAGCGGCGATGGCGGCGACGGCCGGCGTCAGCCGCCTGATCTACGTGAAGACCTGCGCACCCGTCATCGACGCATAGAAGCCGCGGCCGCCCGCAGAGCGGGCGGGTCCCCCTGCCGGCATACGGGTGTCGGCAATGCAGGATGTCGCGGCGCTGACAAGGCCCGGGACTCGGATCGGGTTCGATGAGTTCCAAGAGAGACAGATCGCCACACGGTCGCCGGGCGGCCTTTAGAACGGCTTTGGTGGGCCGCGTCAGGTCCGGCTACGCATGTGGAGTTTTCTCTACCTGGTTGGGGGTGGTAAGTCCCTAGCCCCGGTGCTCTCGGCTTCATAGCGTCCCATACGTGGGCGGCCTGACATGAGGAGGCCACGTGGTCGAGCACAGCCGAAGGACCGTCTTGCGCAGCGGCGGCATCGCCGCGGCGTCCGTGCCGCTGGCCGGGCGGATCAGCCCGGTGGCGGCCGGTACCGATCCGATCATGGTCGGACCCGGCGATCCGCGCTATCGCTCGCTGGTGCTCCGGGGCTACAACCGGCGCTTCGAAGGCAGACCCGAGGAGATCCTGGTCGCGACGTCCACCGAGGACGTCGTCCGGGCCGTCGAGAGGGCGGAGCGCACGGGCCGGCGGGTGGCCGTGCGCGGCGGCGGCCACTGCTTCGAGAATTTCGTGGACGATCCGTCGGTGCGGGTGCTCATCGACCTGTCCGGGATGACGGCGGTCGACTACGACCGGCGGCGCAAGGCGTTCATGGTCGAGGCGGGCGCCACTCTGGGCGAGGTCTACCGCCGGTTGTACGTGGGGTGGGGCGTGACCCTTCCTGGCGGGACCCATCCGGATGTCGGGGTGGGCGGGCACATCGCGGGCGGCGGCTACGGGGTGCTCTGCCGAAGGGACGGTCTCTCCGTGGACCACCTGTATGCGGTGGAGGTGGTCGTCCTGGACCGCGCGGGGAAGGTGAGGAGCGTCGTGGCCACACGTGAGGCCTCGGATCCCAACCGTGACCTGTGGTGGGCCCACACGGGAGGGGGCGGCGGCAACTTCGGTGTTGTCACGCGCTACTGGTTCCGGTCTCCGGGAGAGCAGGCGGCGCTGCCGAAGCCGCCCGGCACTGTCCTCACGTTCACCGTGGACTGGCCGTGGGAGAAGCTCGACCGGGAGACCTTCGTGCGGCTCCTGCGCAACTACGGCGAATGGGGTGAGCGCAACTCGGCCCCTGGCTCTCCCATGGCGCCCCTGTACGGCGAATTCATCTTTTCCAGACCCGCCGAGAACGCCACTCTCACGGGACAAGTGGTCAGTGACAGCGGCGCCGAACGAATACTGGCCGATCTGATGGGCGCCCTCCACCGCGGGCTCGACCTTCGTCCCCAGCCGAAGACGTCCGCCATGCCGTGGCTCCACGCGACACGGTACGGCTTCGGCGGAGGCCCCGCGCCGTTCTACCGGATCAAGATCAAGTCGGGTTACCGGCGGCGGCGCTTCACCGACGCGCAGGCCGCCGTCGCGTACGAGCAGCTTGCCAGGACCGACTTCGACAACGGCCACTTCTTCGTCAACACCTACGGAGGCCGGGTCAACGCGGTGGCTCCGGGGGCGACCGCCGTGGCGCACCGCGACTCGATCTTCAAGATCGGCTTCCTGGCGGGTTGGGAGGACGCGAAGGACGACGCCCGGAACCTCACGTGGATCCGCGAGTTCTACCGGAAGATCTACGCGGCGAGCGACGGTGTCCCGGCCGAGGACGACGGCTTCGGCACGTTCATCAACTATCCAGACGCCGACCTGGCCGACCCGCGGTGGAACCAGTCGAACGTTCCGTGGCACGCGCTCTACTACGGCGACGGCTACGCGCGACTTCAGCGCGTCAAGGCCCGCTGGGACCCGCGCAACGTCTTTCACCACGCGCTGTCGGTCCGTGGCTGAGCTCAGATCAGGGCTGCGCACAATCAGTCCGCCGTGGTGGTGCCGTTAACGGACGTCTCACGAAGACCCGGCGGAGGCGGAATCCTGCGTCGGAAGCCGGTCAACCCTCGTAGTCGAACTGCCGGAACACGCACGGCACGTCGCGCTCGTCGAGCCACCGGACCAGTCGGCCCCCGATGGCGGACGCGTCGTTCCTCTCCTGGCCCTTCGCCACCACGGCCGCGCGCACGGCCTCCAGTGGATCGGTGGCGCCCTCCCCGACCAGGCGGGAGACGTCCGCGGCGGCGATCGTCGTCCACCGCCGCCACTCCAGCACCGATTCCCCGATCTGCATCGTGACGCCGTAGCCGCTGTCCACGAGGTAGAGCGTCAGATCTCCGTTCCGCAGCAGGTAAAGGCGCGCGCTCGAACGGCCGTCCTTGTCGCTGTGCCCACCCAGTTCAAGGGAGCGCCGTGAGGCACCCTGCCCCTCCAGCTCGAAATCACGACCGAAAGCCATTGTGCGATCTTGTAATGTGCCGCGAGCAGATCAATCGAGGCCCACGGCCCCTCTCTTACTCGAAACGGCAGCCGTTCACGTGCAGGGGTGGGGCTGCGCGGTCGCAGGCGAGCCTCGCAGGCAGACGATGACCGCTGTGCCCCGACAGGTTCCACCGGCGGGAGCCGGCTACCCGAGGGTGTTCGCGCGGATTCCGTCGATCAGGTATCCCAGGCCGCGGTGGAACGCGTCGTCCCAGTCGTTGTCGCTGGGGTGCCCGTGCGCGGCCAGCGTCGGGTACGCCTCACGCTGCGCCGCGAGGATCTCGTCGGCGGCTTCGCGGGTGGACGACTCGTCCCTCTGGCGCCATGACAGCTGGCTGATCGCGGCCCCGATCACGAAGTGCGACAGCCCGTAGGCGGCGGCGGTCAGCGGCGCGTCCGTGAGTCCGGCGCGTTGCAGTGCCGCGTGCAGGAACTCCGTCCGCGCGAGGATGTTCGGGCCGAGCATCGGCCGGCCCATCAGCGTCGCGGTCCATGGATGCCCGAGCATCACCGCGCGCCACCGCCCCACCATCGCGGTGACGTCGGCGCGCCAGTCGGCGGTCGCCGGCGGCACCTCGGCCTCGCCGAACACCGTGTCGAGGGCCAGGTCGAGCACGTCGTCCTTGGTGTCCACGTGCCAGTACAGGGTGGTCGATCCGGTGCCGAGCCGCTCGGCCAGCCGCCGCATGGTCAGCCGGTCCGCGCCCTCCTCGTCCAGGAGGGCGACCGCTTCGGCGACGATGCGCTCCCGCGACAGCGGCGGCGCTTCCCGCCGCCTGCGCGGCTCCCTCAACCAGATGTCGCCCGCTCGGCTCGTTCCCATGCGCCCACTCTAGTATGGTGAACGAGTAACCGGATCAACGTTCTAGTAACCGGATCAGCGTTCAGAAGGTGGTTCGTGGGCCACATCGATGTGAACGACCTGAGTTATGCGCTGCCCGATGGACGGCACCTGCTGCGTGAGGTGTCCTTCCGTGTGGGGCAGGGCGCCAAGGCGGCCCTGGTCGGACCGAACGGCGGCGGCAAGACGACGTTGCTGAGGCTCATCGCCGGGGAGCTGGCCCCTTCCGCGGGGAAGGTCGCATGCACGGGCGGGCTCGGCGTGATGCGCCAGTTCACTCCGGAAGATCGCACCGTCCGCCAGCTCCTGCTGTCGGTGGCGCCGCCGCGGATCAGGACGGCGGCCGACGCGCTCGCACGCGCCGAAGCCGCGCTGAGCGGCGCCGCGGAGAGTCAGATGGCCTACGCCCAGGCCATCAGCGACTTCGCCGACGCGGGAGGTTACGACCTGGAGGTCGTCTGGGACGCCTGCACGACCCTGGCGCTCGGCCTGCCGTACGAGGACGTCCGCGACCGGCCCGCGGGAAGCCTGTCCGGCGGCGAGCAGAAGCGGCTCATGCTGGAAGCGCTGCTGCGCGGGCCCGACGAGGTCCTGCTGCTCGACGAGCCCGACAACTACCTCGACATTCCCGGCAAGCAGTGGCTGGAGGAGCGGCTGCGAGCCAGCACCAAGACGGTGCTGCTGGTCTCCCATGACCGCCGCCTGCTCGCCGGGGCCGCCGACCGGATCATCACCGTCGAGTCCGGCACGGTCTGGGTGCACGGCGGCGGCTTCGCCACCTACCCGGCCGCGCGCCGGGACCGCGCCGCCCGCATGGACGAACTGCGCCGCCGCTGGGACGAGGAGCACGCGCGACTGCGCCGCCTGGTCCACACGCTGCGCCAGCGTGCCGCCGCCAACGACGCCGTCGCCTCGTCCTACCAGGCCGCCCGCAGCCGCCTGGCCCGCTTCGAGGAGGCGGGGCCGCCGGAGCCGCCGCCGCGCGAGCAGAACATCCGGGTCCGCCTGCGCGGCGGACGCACCGGGAAACGCGCCGTGATCTGCGAAGGGCTCGCCGTCGCCGACCTGACCGAGCCGTTCGACCTGGAGGTCTGGTACGGCGAGCGCATCGCCGTCCTCGGCGCGAACGGGTCGGGCAAGTCACGGTTCCTCAAGCTGCTCGCCGCCCCGTCCTCAGTCCCCCACCAGGGCGCGGTGCGCCTGGGCGCCCGCGTCTCCCCCGGCCACTTCGTCCAGACCCACGCCCGCCCCGACCTGCGCGACCGCCACCCCGACGAGATCATCACGACCGACTTCGGGACGACCCTCAACGACGCCATGCGGGCACTGGCCCGATACGAACTCGCACCCGCGCGGCACCAGCCCTTCCACACCCTGTCCGGCGGGCAGCAGGCACGGCTGCAGATCCTGCTGCTCGAACTGTCCGGCTGCACCCTCCTCCTGCTGGACGAACCGACCGACAACCTCGACCTCGCCAGCGCCCAGGCCCTCCAGGACGGCCTGAACGCCTACCAGGGCACCGTCCTGGCCGTGACGCACGACCGCTGGTTCGCCGAAGACTTCGACCGCTACCTGGTCTTCGATCCGGACGGCACCGTCCACCACCGCGCCACCCCGACATGGCCCGCGGAGAACCGCCGAGGCGCTCAGGGCCGGGCAAGCTCGCGGTAGTCGCGCAGGGTGATGTTCTCGGCGGTCCTACGGGCGATCTTCGCGGGCATGTTCCTTCCCGGCAGGTACGGCATGACCTTGTAGTACCGGTTGAGGATCGTGGCCAGGGCCCGGCTTCCGGGGACCATGAGCTTGGCGACGCCGTCGCCCATCTTCTGGCAGCCCACCGCGTACTCGCGCATCTCCTCCTCGTACCGGCCGAACGCCACGCGATGGTCGCCGTGGGCCGCGGCCAGTTCGCCCGCCAGCACGTACGCGCCGACCAGAGCGAGTCCCGACCCCATGCCGGACAGGGAGGAGGGGCAGTAGGCGGCGTCGCCGAGCAGCGCGACCCGGCCGCGCGACCAGGTGTCCATGTGGACCTGGCCGACCGAGTCGAAGTAGAAGTCGGGCGCGTACCGCATGTCGTGCAGCAACCGGTCGCTCTGCCAGCCGTTGCCGGTGAAGGTCTCGGCGAGGAGGGCCTGCTGGCCCGCCACGTCGCCGCGGTCCAGGTCCAGTTCCGGCGAGGCGAAGTAGAAGACCGCCTTGGCCTCGGTGTTGTGGCGGGCGCTGTACATCGCGACGAGCTTGCCCGCGGTGCGGTAGGCGTGCCCGGTGTGGTCGAGGCCGAGATGGTTGGCCGTGGTGAAGATCGCGCAGTTGACGCCGAGGTGTTTCACGAACTGCTCCTCCGGCCCGAACGTCAGGCGGCGCGTGTTGGAGTGCAGCCCGTCCGCGCCGACCACCAGGTCGAACCGGCGCGGCGCGCCCCGCTCGAAGGTCACGGTCACGCCGTCGGGGTCCTCGGTGAGCGAGGTGATGGAGTCGCCGAAGACGTACTCGGTGTGCTGCCTGGTCGCGTCGTACAGGACCCTGGCGAGGTCGCCCCGGAGGATCTCGACGTCTCCGGCGAACAGGTCGGCGGGGAGCTTGGCCTGCTGCTTGCCCGCGCTGTTGACGTACGACATGGAGCCCATTCCGGTCCGGGCGTTCTCGATGTCGGCCAGGATGCCCATGCGGCGCAGGACCGTTAGATGGGCCTCGCCGCGGAAGTCGACGGCGTAGCCGCCGTCGCGGAGGGCGGGGGCGCGTTCCACGATGGTGGCCTGGAAGCCGTGCCGGTGGAGCCAGTAGGCGAGCGCGGGGCCGGCGACGGAGGCACCGGAGATCAATACCTTGAGGTTCGTCATGGCCCAGAGCTTCCAAGGGGGCGCTCACCGCGGGCTCACCGTGCGCTCACCGCACCCGCGGTCAACCGCGCCCGCCGTTACCGCGGCGATGTCACCGCGCTCAGCGCGGCGTCCACGACGTCCTCGGACAGCCCCAGCATCCGCAGCACTTCCCGCGCGGGCGTCCCCATGCCGTCCGCGGCCGCGGCGGCCTCCCGGTAGCGCCTGCGCGCCTCGGCGGCGTGGCCGCGGGCGTCGGCGACGCGTCCCAGTCCGATGAGCGTGCGCAGCCGGGGTCCCAGGCTCTTGATCCAGTGCGGGTCGATGAGCTCCAGCGCTTCCGCGTACAGCCGTTCGGCCTCGGCCAGGCCGCCCTCCTGCAGGGCGATGTCGCCGAGGCCGCGCAGGGCCGCCGCCAGGTAGGTGGAGCTGCCGGTGCGGCGGGCGAGCGCGGCGGCCTGCGCGTAGTCGGCCCGGGCCGCGGCCGCGTCGGCGGCGGCGAGGTGGTCGCCGCGGTTGACCAGCAGGTCGGCGCTGTCCTCCAGGGCGCCGAGCCGTTCGGTGAGCACGAGCGCCTCGTCGGTCAACGCGACCGCCCGCCCGCGGTCGCCGCGGGCGCCCGCCGCTCCGGCGAGCGTGTCCAGCGCCAGTGCGATGCCCCATCGGTCACCGAGGGAACGGAATCCCCGCAGGGCCTCGCCGAAGGCGTCCTCGGCCCTCGCGGCGTCCCCCTCGCCGAGGTGCCCGAACCCTGACACGTAGTGGGCGGCCGCCCGAGCCCACGGCTCGCCGCAGTCGCGCTGGGACGAGACGAGCGCGAAAGCGCCCTCCGGATCGGGTCCCATCGCGTTCCGCATCATCCACAGCAGCAGGACGACCGGGTAGCGGCCCGGCCGGTCGCCGGGCCACGCGGCCGCCAGCGCCTTCGCGGCCGACGCGCGATGGCGCCGCCATATCCGCTGCCCCGCGTCGCCCGAGGCCGGCGCCGACGCGGCGAGCAGCGCGCACGCCGCGTACTCCTCGCCGAGCCCGTCGGGGATCGCCTCGCCCACCCTTGCGAGCAGCGCGGTCGCCTGCGGCGCGGCCGACGCGGACGCGCCTCGGATCCACAGGTAGTTGAACGCCGAGGCGAGCAGCTCGAAGGCCGTCTCCACCTCCGGCTCCTCGACCGCCCAGTGCAGCGCCGCCACGAGGTCGCCATGCTCGGCGGCGACGACGGGCAACCACTCCAGTTGCTCGGCCCGCCGCAGATGCGGGTCGGCCGTCCGCACCACCTCCAGCAGGCGCCGGGCGTGGTCGCGCCGCACGGACGTGCCTTCGCCCGCCGCATCGAGCAGTTCGGCGCCGTACGCGCGGATCGTCTCCAGCATCCGGTAGCGGCCCCCGGCGAACTCCAGCAGCGACTTGTCGACCAGCGACTCCAGCGTCTCACCGTCGGTGCCGCACACCCGCAGCGCGGACTCGGCGGTCGCACCCCCGGCGAAGACCGTGAACCGCCGCGCCGCCCGCTGCTCGGACTCGGAGAGCAGATCCCAGCTCCACGCGACCACCGAGCGCAGCGTGCGGTGCCGCCCGTCGGACGTGCGGTTGCCGCGGGCGGCGACGCCGAGCAGGTCGTCCAGTCGCCCCGCGAGGTCGTCGATGTCCAGGGTGCGCGACCGCGCCGCCGCGAGCTCGATGGCCAGCGGCAGGTTGTCGAGCGCCGCGCAGATCCGCCGCAGGAGTTCGGGGGCGGCGGTGAAGCCCCGCCGCACGGCGGCGGCCCGCTCGGTGAACAGCCGGACGGCCGAGTCGGCGTCGAGCGGCCGCACCTGGAAGAGGTGCTCGCCGATGATGCCGAGCGGCTCCCGGCTCGTCGCCAGCACGCGCAGCCGCGGGCAGGTCGCCAGCAGCCGTGCCGCCAGCCTCGCGACGTCGTCGATGACGTGCTCGCAGTTGTCCAGGACGAGCAGCAGCACCTGGTCCGACAGCGCCGCGATCAGGCGGTCGACCGGCGTCTTCGCGCCGCCGTCCATCTGGAGACCGCTCTCGCGCAGGCCGAGCGCGCCCAGCAGGGCCTGCGGGAGCCCGGCCCCGTCGCGCAGCGGCGCCAGTTCCACGAAGCACACCTCGCCGGCCGCGCCCGCCGCCGACCCGGCGCCCGCGACCTCGACCGCGAGCCGGGTCTTGCCGACCCCGCCGGGCCCTGTCAGGGTGACCAGCCGGGCCACGCGAAGCAGCCCGGCGACGTCGCTCACCTCGCCGGCGCGGCCCACGACGTTCGTCAGCTGGGCGGGCGGCGCGGCGGGCGACGGCGCCGGATCGGCACTGAGCAGTTCCCGGTGCAGCGCGGTCAGCTCGGCCGACGGGTCGGCGCCCAGCTCGTCGGCCAGACGCCGGCGCGTCTCCTCGAACACCACCAGCGCCTCGGCCTGCCGGCCCGCGGCGAACAGCGCCCGCATCAGCAGCCCGGCCAGCCGTTCCCGGAGCGGATGGCGGCCGACCAGCTCGCGCAGCTCGGGCACGGCCGCCCCGTGCTCACCGAGCCGGAGCGCGGCCTCGATGCGGTCTTCGAGCGCCCCGAGCCGCCGCTCTTCCAGCCGTGCGGCGGCGGCCCGGGCCGTCTCGCCGTCGGGCAGGTCGGCGAGAGCCGGTCCCCGCCACAGCTCCACGGCCTCGCGCAGCAGAGCGGCCGCACGTCCGGCATCGCCGCCGGCCAGCGCAGCCCGGCCCTCCGCGGCCAGCCGCTCGAACCGGGAGGCATCCACGTCGTCCGGGTCGACCGCGATCCGGTATCCCGCTCCGGCCCGTTCGATCACGGCTCCGGCGCCCAGTGCCGCACGGAGCCGTGACACCTGGGACTGCAGGGAGTGCGCCGACAGCGCCCCGGCGGGGTCGATCTCGTCGGCCAGCCGGTCCGAGGAGACGACTTCTCCGGGACGCACCAGCAGCAGGGCCAGCAGTGCCCGGCGGGCCGGACCGCCCAGCGGGGCCTCGCCGCCGTCGCCGTTCCAGGCCCTGGTCTCGCCGAGGATTCCGAACCGCATGCCGGCGATTATTCACCGGCACGCGATCACGGAGCGATCGGGCCGAGGAACGTCCCTCCCGAGACGTCAACGGTCTGGCCGGTCACCCACCGGCCCTGCGGGCCCGCCAGGAATCCGACGACGTCGGCGACGTCCTCGGGCTCGCCCAGCCGCCCCAGCGCGGTGATGGACTCCAGCCCGGCGACCACTTCGGGGATGGAGGTGTAGCCCGCGGTCATGTCGGTGCGCACCGCGCCGGGCGCGACGGTGTTCACCGTGATGCCGCGGCGGCCGAGCTCGTTGGCCAGCGACGGCGCCATCGACTCCAGCGCCGCCTTGCTGATCGTGTAGCCGATCTGGGTGGAGACCGCGAACCGGCTGGCCGTCGAGCCCATGTTGATGACGCGGCCGCCGTCGTTGAGCAGCGCAATCGCGCGCTGGACCACGAAGAACGGGGTGACGAGGTTGATCTCCAGCAGCCGGCCGAGCTCCGCCGCGGTGACCTGCGAGATCGGGTTGGTCGAGCTGATGCCCGCGTTGTTGACCAGGATGTCCAGCCCGGCCCCCTCCCGCCCGGCCCGCGCCAGCCCTGCCGCCAGCCTCTCGAACAGCCGGTCCACCGCGCCGTCCTCGCCGAACCGCGCCCGGATCGCGAACGCGCGGCCTCCCGCCTCCTCGATCCGCGCCACGGTCGTCTCGGCCGCCTCCTCGTCGCCGCCGTAGTGGACGGCGACCAGCGCGCCCTCGGCCGCCAGCCGCAACGCGACCGCACGGCCGATCCCCCGCGAGCCGCCCGTCACCAGTGCCGTCTTGCCGGTCAGAACGTTCATCGTCGCTCCCTGTTCAGCGGCCGGTCCGCGGCGGATCCGGCGATGGGCCAACAGTCGCGAAGGGGACTCACCGGATGCTCACCGCGAGCTCACCGGCGCGCGCGTCGACGCCGGTCGGAGGCTTCACCGCGGGGGTGGAGGCCCAGGGATCCCGATGACTTCCCGCGGGCGCCATCACGACCAAATCGCTTGCGGGCCGACTGTGTGGACGGCGATGCTCTGCCGAACCGGTAGGGAAGGAAGCCGCGAAGTGGCCGTCACCGCGTCCAGCAAGCCTTCGGGGTCCGAGCCGGAAGTCCGCACGGCGGCGGGCGTTCTGCGCGGCAGGCGGGAGGCGGGCCTGGCGGTCTTCCGCGGCGTCCCGTTCGCCGAGCCGCCGGTCGGCGACCTCCGCTTCGCCGCCCCTCGGCCGGTGCGCGGGTGGGACGGGGTGCGCCCGGCGGTGGCGTTCGGCCCGCCGCCCCCGCAGTCCGGCATGCTCGGGGCGCCCCAGGACGCCGCCGGCGACGACTGGCTGACGGTCAACGTCTGGACACCGGAGCCGGACGCTGCGGCAAAGCTCCCGGTGATGGTCTGGATCCCCGGCGGCGGTTACGTCATGGGCGACTCCGGCCTCCCGGAATACGACGCCGGGCACCTGGCCGGAAGCGGCA
Organism: Actinomadura sp. NPDC049753; assembly: GCF_040674655.1. Lineage (NCBI taxonomy): Bacteria > Bacillati > Actinomycetota > Actinomycetes > Streptosporangiales > Thermomonosporaceae > Actinomadura > Actinomadura sp. NPDC049753. Next base: position 57,563 of record NZ_JBFARL010000022.1, read on the forward strand.
CCGTGGTCGTGTCCCTCGGTTACCGCGTCGGTGTCGAGGGTTTCGCACAGATCGACGGAGCCCCCGCCAACCGGGGGCTGCTCGACCAGGTCGCGGCGTTGCAGTGGGTGCGGGACAACATCAGGGCGTTCGGCGGCGACCCGGACCGGGTCACGGTCTTCGGGCAGTCGGCGGGCGGCGGATCGGTCGCCGCGCTGCTGGCCATGCCGCGCGCCGCCGGGCTCTTTCGCCGGGCGGTCGCGCAGAGCGTGCCGGGCACGTTCTTCTCCCCCGAACTGGCCGCGGACATCGCCGCCGCCTGCGCCGCCGAACTGGGCTTGAGTCCCACGGTGTCCGACCTGTCGGCGGTGGCCCCGGCCCGGCTGCCCGACGCGGGCGACGCGGTCTCCGCGAAGATGGCCCGGTGGCGGGACCGGTGGGGGCCGATCACGCACCGGCCGATCCCGTTCGCGCCGGTCGTCGACGGCGACGTCCTGCCGGACACGCCGTGGCGGGCCCTGGCCGGCGGCGCCGCCCGCGACGTCGCACTCCTCGTCGGGCACACCCGTGACGAGCACCGGCTGTTCAGCCTGATCGACGGCGTGCTCGGCCAGGTCACGCACGAGCAGGCCGAGACCGCCCTCCACGTGCTCGCCCCCGGCCCGGACGGCGCACGCGGGTACCGCGAGGCCTTCCCGTCCGCGACCGATGAGGAACTGTACGAGCTGGTCAACGCGGACTGGCTGTTCCGCATGCCGAGCCTCCATCTCGCCGGCGCGCAGATCGCCGGCGGCGGGCGGGCCCACCTGTACGAGCTGACCTGGCCCGCGCCGGGAGCCGGCGGCGGCCTCGGCGCCTGCCACGGCTTGGACGTGCCGCTCGTGTTCGGCAACCTGACCAGCGGACGGCCCGCCATGCTGCTCGGCGACCCGCCCTCCCCAGCAGCGGAGGAGCTGTCCGCGCGGATCCGGCGAGCGTGGACGGGGTTCGCCGCTGACGGCGACCCGGGGTGGCCCGCCTACGACCCCCGGCGCCGCCTCGCCCAGATTTTCGACACCCCGTCGACGATCACCGCCTACCCCGAGGAGGCCGCGCGGCGGCTGTGGCAGGACCACACCTTCCCGGCGCTCCCACTGCTCGCGCGGTAGCGGCCCCCGGTTGCCGGGGTCGACCTCGACATTGACGTCAACGGAAACCGCCCCACACCAAGACCAGAGACCTGGCCCTGGCCACAGTGGACGGTTTCGGCGGCGCCGGCCTGCCGATCTATGTGGGCGGTTCGAGCCCGGCGGCCGCCCGCCGGGCCGGACGCCACGGGGACGGCTTCATCCCCCGGTTCGCTCACCCCGGACCAGCCGGCCGTGATCCGGCGGCGCCACGCCGGACCCGGGCTGAGGACGCCCGTGAGGGCGGTCGCCGGATCGAGGTCCGGATGCGGGCCGGCGCCGGAAGTGGGCCAAGATCCTGGCACGGAAGCGGACCTTATCCTGGTCCCGTACCCGCCGTAGCGTCGCGCTCGTGATCATTGCTGAGGTGCTGGGACGGTGGTCCGGCGGGGCGCGCCGCACGCCGCGCCGCACGGTCTGGCTGCTGGCCGTCGTCTACGGCCTCACCATCGCCAACCTGTACTACTGCCAGCCGCTGCTTCCGCAGATGGCGCGCTCGTACGCGGCCTCCTCCGTCGGGTACCTGCCGACCGTCGGGCAGGTGGGCTACGCGCTGGCGCTGGTGCTGGTCGTGCCGCTCGGCGACATCGTCCGCAGGCGCCCGCTGGTCTGCCTGCTTCTTCTCGTCGAAGCGGCGGCGCTGGCGGTGACCGCGACGGCGCCCACGGCCGGCGCGCTCCTCCTCGCGGGGACGGTGATCGGCCTGGCGAGCGCGGGCGTGGTGAACGTCCTGGTGCCCTACGCGGCCACCGTCGCCGCCGACCACGAACGCGGCCGGGCGGTCGCGACGATGCTCAGCGGCGGGCTTGCGGGGATCCTGCTCTCGCGCACGGTCGCCGGTCTGACCTCGGAGCTCTTCGGCTGGCGCGTGCTCTACCTGGCCGCCGCGGCGGGCACGCTGCTACTCACCGCCGTGCTCGCGCTCGTCATGCCGCCGTCCGCCGCGGAGGTTCCGATCGGCTACGCCGCGCAACTCCGGGCGACCCTCCGCCTGGCGACGAGCGAGCCGCTGCTGAGACGGCGGTCACTGATCGGCGCCTGCGTCTTCGGAGCCTTCGGGGTCTTCTGGACGACCGTGGCGTTCATGCTGGCGGGACCGCCGTACCGGTACGGCGAAGCCGAGATCGGACTTTTCACGCTGGTCGGCGTCGCGGGCGCGTTCGCGGCGAAGATCGCGGGCCGGGCCGCGGACCGGGGTCGGCAGCGCGCGTCCACCGGCGTGCTTCTCGTCGCGGGAGCGGCCTCGTTCGGCGCGACGGCGGCCGGGAGCCACGGCCTGGCATGGCTCATCGCGGGCCTCCTGGTGCTGGACGTCGCGGTCCACGGCACCCACCTGCTGAACCTGAGCGTGGTCTACGGCCTCGTCGACGGGGCGCGGTCGCGGGTCGCCTCGGTGTACATGACCTTCTACACCCTCGGGGGCGTGGCGGGCTCCGCCGCGGGCGCGGCCGCCTACCGCTCCGGCGGCTGGGCCGCGGTCTCGGCGGCCGGCGCGGCGTTCATGGCGGCCGGGTTCGCCCTCTGGGCGGGCGAAGCCCGCGGAGGTCCCGTGCCCGGCCGGGCCTCGGCGGCGCAGCTGCCCCGGTTGTTCAGGGGCGGGGGTCCGCGGGGCCGGCGAGACCGTGGAGGAGCAGGTCGGTCAGGGTGTCGATGATTTCGTCGTCGGTGGCGTCCGGCGCGTTGTCGCCGGCGGCGAGGACGGAGTAGCCGAACATCGAGAGCATCGCGCCGATCGCGGCGGCCACCAGCGCGGGGTCTCCGGGGAGCGGGTGGCCCCGGTCGCGGAGCCATTCGAGGTGGTCGCGGAAGGTGCCGGTCTCGGTGGCCAGGGCCGTCCAGGCGCGTCCGGACGCGGGACCGTCGGCCATGATCGACTGAAGCCGGGCGGCGATCACCGGGAGATGCTCCCGGTAGGCGCGCCAGGCGATCGCCAGGTGCCAGCGCAGCTGGTCGCGGTCGGACAGGTCGTGGTCGCGGGGGTGCTCCGAGGCCGCGACCTCCGCGTCCGCCTGCTCCTCCAGGTCGGCCATGAGGGCCTGGAGGAGCTCCTCCTTGCCGGCGAAGTGGTCGTAGAACGAGCCGGTGGCGCGGCCGGCCGCGGCCGTGATGTCCGTGATCTTGGTGTTCAGGTAGCCGCGCTCCATGAACACCTGACGCGCGGCGTCCTTGAGGGCGGCCCGGGTCTCGGCCGCCTTCGCCTTCCGCACGCCGCTCACGAGGCTCCTCCCGGTTCGCCGTTGACAGCGGACGAAGTATCCCAGAATACTGAGCCGCGATTCGCCGAATACAGATTCGGTGAATCTGGATTCGGAATATTCGGGAGGGTCTGTGCGGGTCATCGTGATCGGCGGCGGGGTCGCCGGAGCGGCCGGCGCCGTCGCGCTGCGGCGCATCGGAGCCGAGGTGACGGTGTACGAGGCGTATGCCGACCCGGCGGGCCAGGTCGGCTCGTTCCTGAGCCTGGCGGTCAACGGGCTGCGTGGCCTGGACGCGCTCGGCTGCCTGGAGGCCGTCCAGCGGGCGGGCTTCGCCGTGCCCCGCCAGCGGCTGTGGGCCGAAACGGGAAGGCTGCTGGGCGACACACCGCGCGGACGGCGGGCCGAGGACTCCCTCATGAGCGTCACACTGATGCGCGGACGGCTGGTGGAGGCGCTGCGCGCGGAGGCCGTCCGGGCCGGAGCCCAGGTCGTGACCGGGGAGCGCCTGGTGGGCGCGGCCACCGAGGGCACGAAGGTCCGCGCGGAGTTCGCCAGCGGTCTCACCGCCGAGGCCGACCTGCTGGTTGGAGCGGACGGGATCTGGTCGGCGACCCGGCGGATCCTCGACCCCGAGGCCCCCGAGCCCCGGTACTCGGGGCTTTATACGGCGTCCGGGGTCGCCTCCGGCGTCGACGTGGAGGCCGGCGTGTTCAACATGGTCTTCGGCCGCAACGGCGCGTTCATCCACCTCGCCGCGCCGGACGGCGCGGTCTGGTGGGCGGCGCAGGTCGCCTCCCCTCGGCAGCCCGACCTGGCCTCGGTCGACCTGGACCTGCTCGGACGGCTCTACCAGCGCGAACAGATGCCCGCCGCCGTGCTCGCGGCGGCGACGGAACGGCACCGCCCCACCCTCATGCACGTGCTGCCCGAGGTCCCGGTCTGGCGCAACGACCGGGTGGTGCTCGTCGGCGACTCCGGCCACCCGGTCGGCGCCGGGCAGGGCGCGTCCATGGCGATCGAGGACGCCGTCGTCCTGGCCCGGGCGCTCCAGGAGGCCGACGTGCCCGCCGCCCTGGCCCTCTACGAGGAGAGACGGCGGGCACGGATCGCCAAGATGGTGAGATCAGCCAGCGCCAACCGGGACGCCAAGACCGCGGGATTCCTCGCCCGCAAAGCCCGCAACCTCGTCATGCCCGCCGCGATGAAGCTCTTCTACGAGCGCGGCGTCTCCTGGTTGTACTCGCACGACGTGACCGCCGGCTGGCGTCCCACCGGGCACGACGCCCCGTCCCGGACGTGACCGCAAGGGCACTGCTGCTCCCGCCGTCAGGCGCCGTCGGCGTCAGGGGCACCGAACCAGTCGGACAACGCTTGGCGCAGCGCAGGTGCGGCGGTGCCGGCGGGTTCGTCGACGGCCGCGGCCCAGGCGATGTGGGCGTCCGGGCGGATCAGCAGGGCGTCGGCCGGGCGCTCGCCGGTCTTGGCGGTGCGGACGTCGACGCGGTGCTCCCAGCCCCGGGCCGCCTCGCGCAGGTCCGACCGGTCGGCGAGGTCGAGCAGGACGGGCCGTGCGGACCGCATGAGTTCGGCGACGCTGGTGATGCCCTGGTCGGTGTGCAGGGTGAGGTCGGGCGCGAAAGCGCCGGCCAGCGGGTGGTGGGCGGCGCCGGGCATCGGGTAGCGGATGTCGGCGCCGGACAGGAGCGCCCCCATGCGGCGCAGCGGCTGCTCGTCGGTCAGCAGTTCCTGGAAGAGCTCGCGCAGCGCCTCGGCGGCGGGATCGTGCGAGCGCCGAAGTGCCACCTGGGCGCGGGTGTGCAGCAGAGTGCGGGCGCCGGCGAGGTGGCGTTCGCTGTGGTAGGTGTCCAGCAGGCCGGACGGCGCCCGGCCGTGGACGACGGCGGCGAGCTTCCAGGCCAGGTTGACCGCGTCCAGCATGCCCGCGTTGATCGCCACGCCGGTGGCGGGGAACAGGTGCGCCGCGTCACCGGCCAGCAGGATCCGCCCGTGGCGGTACCGCTCGGCCTGCCGCGCCTGGAAGGTGAAACGCGACAGCCGGTGCGCCTCCCCGACGGGCAGGTCCGCGCCGAGCACGCGGCGGACGCTGGCCTGGAGCTCGGCCACGGTCATGGGCGCGTCGTCGTCGTACTCGGTGGCCTCGTCCTCGTTGGTGTAGAGGGAGACGATCCTGGAGTCCGGGGACGAACCGAGCCCGAACATGCCGCGCTCGGTCTGGGTGAACCCCGCACGGATCGTGCCGAACCCGGGGACGTCGAGGTCGCCGTCGCCCAGCACCGTCACCGTGTCGGGCAAGGTGACCTGGGCCAGCCGGTTGACCTCCGGATAGGTCGTGCCAGGGAAGCCGATCCCGGCCCGGTCGCGGACGCGGCTGCGCCCACCGTCGCACCCCACCAGATAGCGGGCGCTCACCTGGTAGGTCCCGTCCGGGCCGCGCACCTCCATCGTCACCGCGGCGTCGTCCTGGCTCACCCCGGTCACCTGGTGCCCGCGGCGGACCTCGGCGCCGAGCTCTTCCGCGCGCTCGTCGAGCAGCCGCTCCAGCGACTGCTGCGGCAGCGGCAGGGCGTGCATCGGAGGGTCCGGCAGACGGGTGAAGTCCACGTGCACCCCGCCGAACGGGAACCGGGGAGCCGGAACAGGGTCGGTGCAGGCCTCTTCGAAGCGTTCCAGCAGCCCCCGGTAGCGCAGCAGTTCCAGGATCTGCCCGCCCAGTCCCCCGGCCTTCGGGGTGTCGCGGCGCTGCGGCCGGCGCTCCAGGATCAGCGGCCTCACCCCCGCCGACCGCAGCTCGCAGGCCAGCATCAGGCCGGTCGGACCGGCGCCCGCAATGATCACATCGGCGTCCATGCACTCTCCCTCGATTGAACGGCATCGCGCCGCGCCTGCGGGCACGAGCCGGGTCGTCGTCCTGATCGCGGCCATGACGTGGGCCGCGTCGAAGCCGGGCAGGCGGATCGCCTATGCCAGGCGTGAGAAGGTCCTCCGGGGCGGGTTCGCCGGGAGGCGTCCAGGAACGGGGGTCGCTACGTCCGGGATGACGCGCCCTGCCGTCCGCTGATCGTGGTCGTGCCCGCGGCGCCCCCGGCGTGGGAGCGGCGGAAGGTGCGGCGGTAGGTGTCGGGCGGGACGCCGACCGTGCGGTTGAAGTGGCGGCGCAGCGTCGTCCCGGTGCCCATGCCGGTGGCCGCCGCGATCGCCTCGACGCTGTCGTCGGTGGTCTCCAGCAGTTCCTGGGCGCGGCGGATCCGCTGGGTCAGCAGCCACTGCAGCGGGGTGGTGCCGGTCACCGACCTGAACTGGCGGCCGAGGTTGCGCGAGCTCATGGCGGCCCGGCGGGCCAGGTCCTCCACGGTCAGCGGGTGCTCCAGCCGCTCGATCGCCCACGGGAACAGCTCCGCGAGCGGGTGGTTCTGCTGCGCGGGCACCGGGGAGGGCACGAACTGGGCCTGGCCGCCGGCCCGGTGCGGCGGCACGACCAGTCGGCGCGCGACCGCGTTCGCGACCGCGGAGCCGCGGTCGAGACGGACCAGGTGCAGGCACAGGTCCATCGCGGCGGCCTTGCCGGCCGAGGTGAGCACGCTGCCGTTGTCCACGTAGAGGACGTCCGGATCGACCTCCACACGGGGATAGCGCGCGGCCAGCGCCTCGGTGTGCGCCCAGTGCGTGGTCGCGCGGCGCCCGTCGAGCAGTCCCGCGGCGGCCAGCACGAACGCGCCGGTGCAGAGCGAGGCCACGCGCGCACCCGCCCGGTGGGCGGCGCGCACCGCGTCGACGAGGTCGCCGGGTGGGTCCACGTCGACGTCGGCCCACCCTGGGACGATCACCGTGTCGGCGCTCGGCAGCCGGTCGAGCCCGTGATCGGGCTCCAGCCGGAAGCCGCCGGCCCGCACGGTCCCCGGTCCGCAGCCGAGGAGGCGGTACCAGGGCCCGGCCACATCGGCCGGCGCGCTGCCGAACACCTCGTAGGCCACCGACAGCTCGAAGTGCAGCATCCCGTCGGTGACGGCGACCGCGACCGTCTTCATGTCCGGAATTGTACGAGGCATGGCGTTCCAGACGCTCGTGCGGGACGGCCGCCGCCGCCATGATCGATCCAGTGGTCGAACCGAGGACAACGGGAGAGATGATGACGGGATCGGGTCAGGCGGTCGCGGTGTTCGGCGCCTACGGGCACACCGGGCGGTTCGTGGTGGCGGAGCTGCGGGACCGCGGGTACGTCCCGTTGGCGTCCGGCCGCGACGCCGGGAAGCTTCGAGCACTGGCGGAGTCCTTTCCGGGGCTGGACGTCCGGCCCGCGTCGGCCGACGACCCCGCGTCGCTGGACCGGGCGCTGGCCGGCGCCGCCGCGGTGATCAACTGCGCGGGGCCCTTCGCCGCGACGGCCGCCCCGGTGATCGAGGCGGCGCTGCGCGCCGGCATCCCCTACGTGGACGTGGCGGCCGAGATCGAGGCCAACGCCGACACGCTCGCGCACTTCGCCGAGATCGCCCTCGACGCGGGAGCCACCGTCGTCCCCGCGATGGCCTTCTTCGGCGGGCTCGGCGACCTGCTGGCCACCGCGGCGATGGGCGACTGGACCGCCGCCGACGAGGTGCACATCGCCTACGGGCTGAGCAGCTGGCACCCCACCGCGGGCACGCGCGCCTCGGGCACGGTCTCCCACGAACGGCGCGACGGGCAGAGGGTCCGCTACACCGGCGGGAAGCTGGAGTACCACCAGGACGCGCTCCCCTCGTTGAAGTGGACGTTCCCCGAGCCGATGGGCGTCCGGTCCGTGCTCGGGGAGTTCAGCATGGCCGACGTCGTCACGATCCCCAGCCACCTGGCGGTCCCCGAGGTGCGCTCGTACATGACCGTCGAGGCGGCCGGGGACCTGTCGGCCGCCGACACGCCGGCGCCGGCCGCGGCCGACGAGCGCGGACGCTCCGACCAGACGTTCCTGGTCGACGTCGTCGTGCGCTCCGGCGGCGAGGAGCGGCGCGCCACGGCGAGCGGCCGGGACATCTACGCCATCAGCGCGCCGCTGGCGGTGGAGGCGGTCGGCCGCATCCTCGACGGCCGCACCAGGGCGACCGGCGCCGCCTCCGCCGGGGAGGTCTTCGACGCCGCCGACTTCCTGCGCGCGCTGTCCGCGCACCTGTCGGTCGACCTGCGCCGATGACCGTCCCCGGGGCCGCCGCCCCTCAGATCTCGTCGACGTTCATCGCGCCCTCGTTCGGACGGCGGGAGAGGTCGATGCCGAGCTCCTCCGCGGCGCGGAAGACGTCCTCGTCGGTGTCGCGCATCTCGATGGAC
>NZ_JBFARL010000023.1:0-63995 GCF_040674655.1 Actinomadura sp. NPDC049753
GGCGCGAGGCCGCCGAGGCGGAGGCCCGCGCGGCCGAGGCCGAGGCCCGCGCGGAGGCCGCCCGCCTGGACGCCGTGGCGGCCCGGGAGGAGCTGGCCGCGGGGCTCGCCGCCGCCCAGGCCAGCGTCACGGCCGCGCAGGAGAGCGAGGCCAACGCGTGGAAGGAGGCCGGCGCCCACCAGCAGGCCCGCGCCACGTCCGCCAACGAGGCCGCGCACGCCGAGGGGATACGCAAGCGCGCCGAGGCGGCGTGGAGCACCGAGCACCAGGCGCGCACCGAGGCCGAGCGCGAGCGCGACGACCTGGCCGCGCGGCTGAGCAATGAGCAGCTCGCGCTCGCCGCGGCCAAGAGCGACCTCGCGGACGCGCGGGCCGAGCTGGCGGACGTGCGGGGCGAGCTGGCGGAGGCGCGCGCCAAGCTGGAGGCCGCGGCCGACACCGAGCGGCGGCTGCGCGCCGAGCTGAGCGTCGTGCAGGGCGAGGTCGCGGGGCTGAGCGTGGAGCGCGACGCCGCGACGGAGCGGGCCGCGGACCTGGCCGCGCGGGCCGAGCGCGCCGAGCAGCTCGCCGACGCGGCCGACGCCCGGATCGACGGCGAGCGGGCGCGGGCCGACCGGGCCGAGGAGCGCGCGGACGCCGCCGAGATCCGCATCGACCGCGACGCCGCGACCGTGCGGGCGCTCCAGGACACCCTGCGCGCCGCGCTGGACCTCCCGTCCGTGGAGGACCTCGACGACGGGCGCGGCGTGCCGGTCGGCGACACGGGCGCGGTCACCGTCCAGCCCGGAGGCCTGGTCGGCGTCGACCAGGTCCCCGAGCTGATGGACGGTGAGCTGGCCGGACGGTTCGCCCGCGCGATCCTGGCGGTCCGCGTCCACCAGGCGACCCGCCGGGCCGTGGAGGAGCCGCCGGCCGAGCCCGAGGAAGCCGAGGCCGAGGAGTAGGCGCGGGCCCGGGCCGTCAGGCTCTGCCAGGGGCCCTGCCCTTGAGCGGGAGTTCCGCCAGGCGGACGCAGAGCATCGTCCCGGCGAAGCCCGCCAGGCATCCCAGCAGGAGTTGGGGAAGGTGGAGGAACTCCTCCTCCGCCCCCATGTGGATCAGGCCCACGCGGATGAGGAGCGGCAGGCCCGCGCCGGCCAGAAGCGCGCTCGCGCGCCGGCCCTGGCGGGACTTCGCCAGGGCGGCGCAGACGAGGACGGCGATGACCAGCACCGCCACGAACCGGACGCGTCCCCACGTCTGGGAGAAGGAGTACAGCCGGTCGATGTCGTGCGCGCTCACGTCGCCGAGGTGCCCCTGGAACAGGAGGCTGAACAGCGGCTGCGACGTGAGCGCGGCGAGGACGCCCGCCATGGCCGCGAAACCGGCGACCCGAGCGCGGCCGAGCAGGCGGGCGCCGTGGCGGGGCCCGGGGGACGCGACCAGCGAGGCGGTGGCCAGCAGCGCGAGCGGCAGCGGGATGCCCGCCACGGAGGACCCCACATAGGCGTACGGGGCTTCCGGGAAGTTCGTGCCCCAGACCGCGAGGACGACCTGCGCGGCGGTCACCGTGCATGCGGCGGCGGTCGCGTACCGGCGGGCCCCGCACCACACCAGGACGGCGATCCCCGCCCAGGCGACCCAGTAGGGCGCGGTCCCGAAGTACAGGGGGAGCATGGGCCACAGGCGGTGGCCCTCGTCCACCTGCCTGGCGATCATCATCGCCGTCTCCGGCACGTCGAGGGCGAACCGCGCCCCCTCGGCGACGAGCATGAGCAGCGAGACGAATCCGGCCACGGCGAGCGCCCCCGGCCACGGCGATCCGGTGGCGCCGCCCGCGGCGCGGCGCAACCGGATCCGGACGGCGCCGAGGAGCAGGTCGGCGGCGTCGGCGGTGGACGGCCGGGTCTGCCCCGGCCGGGCCGCCGACAGCAGCACGTCCAGCATCTCCTGCTCGTGCTCGGCGCGGTGACCGGTCGGGTAGCAGGCCAGGAGGCGGCGGTAGCGGAGTTCGAGCGCGCTCATCGGAGCCCCCCGAAGGCCGGGGTCGTGCCGCCGCGCAGCCTCGGGAAGGCGGCCAGCCGGCCGGCGGCGACCCGCGTCCGGTGCTGGAGCGCCTCGACCTCGGCGTTCAGGGCGGCGGCACCGTCCTCGGTGAGCCGGTAGTAGCGGCGCAGCCGGCCGTCCACGACCTCCTCGCGGTCGGGGGCGATGAGCCCCTCCGCCTGGAGCCGGTCCAGCGCGGCGTAGAGCGTGCCGGCGCGCAGCCGGGCGCGCCCGGCGGAGATCTGCTCGACGTCGGACATGATCCCGTAGCCGTGCTGCGGGCCGTCCGCGAGCGCGGTGAGGATCAGGAACGTCGGCTCCTGCATCGATTTGGGCATGCCATCGTTATATATCGATCAACTGACTATGGCAAGGCGTCATCTGAGCGCGGCGGGGGCCGTGGGCGGGACGGCGGGCTTCGCGGGCAGGACGCGGTCGATGCGCTCGTAGGGGCGACCGGGCGCGGGACGAGGGTCCTTCTGGCCCCGGTTCGGCCAGAACGCCATGGCGCGCTCGGCCTGCGCCGTGATGGTGAGGGACGGGTTGACGCCGAGGTTCGCGGTGACCGCCGAGCCGTCCACGATGTGCAGCCCCGGATGGCCGTGGACGCGGTGGTACGGGTCGACGACGCCGGTCTCGGGCGTCTCGCCGATGACGCAGCCGCCGATGAAGTGCGCGGTCGTCGGGATGTTGAACAGGTCGAACCACGTCCCGCCGGGCGTGGCGTCGAGTTCCTCGGCGAGCATCCGGACGGCCTTGTGCGCGACGGGGATCCAGGTGGGGTTGGGCTCCCCGGCGCCCTGGCGAGCGACGAGCCTGCGGCGCCCGAGGCGGCCGCGCTTCTCTCCGATGGTGATGGAGTTGTCGGCGGTCTGCATGACCAGGGCGATGACGGTCCGCTTGGCCCAGTCCCTGAGGGACAGGCCGCGCAGGATGACGGTCGGGTGCCGGGCGGCCTGGCCGAGGAACTTCAGCCAGCGGGGCGCGCCGCCCCCGTCCACCAGCAGGGTCCGGATGACGCCCATGGCGTTGTTGCCCGCGCCGTAGCGGGTGGGTTCGATGTGGGTCTTGTCGTCCGGGTGGAACGACGAGGTGATGGCGAGGCCGGTGCTGTGGTCCACGTCCTTGCCGCGGTGCCAGACGGTCATGCGCTCGACGCCGAGGAGCGCCTCGGAGTTGGTGCGGGTGAGCTCGCCGAGGCGCGGCGACAGGTGCGGGAGGCGGCCGGCGGCGCGCATGCGGTGCAGGAGGCGCTGCGTCCCGTACGTCCCGGCGGCGAGGACGACGTGCTCGGCGGTCAGCGTCCGGCGGCGCCCGCGGAGCGGGCCGGTGTGCTCGGCGGTCACCTCGTACCCGCCGGACTCCCGGGGCGCCAGGGCGGTGACGGTGGTGTCGGGGATGACTCGCACGCCCGCCTTCTCCGCCAGGTACAGGTAGTTCTTGGTCAGCGTGTTCTTCGCGCCGACCTTGCAGCCGATCATGCAGGCGCCGCAGCCGGTGCAGGTGGTGCGGCGGGGGCCCGCGCCGCCGAAGTAGGGGTCGGCGGCGTCCTCGCCGGGCTTCTCGCCGAAGAACACGCCGACCGGCGTCGGATGGAAGGTGCCGCCGACGCCCATCCGGTCGGCGACGCGCTTCATCGCCTCGTCGGCGGGCGTGACGAGCGGGTTCACGGTGACGCCGAGCATGCGGCGGGCCTGGTCGTAGAACGGCGCGAGCTCGTCCTGCCAGTCGGTGATGTGGCCCCACTGGCGGTCCTTGAAGAACGGTTCCGGCGGGACGTAGAGGGTGTTCGCGTAGACGAGGGAGCCGCCGCCGACGCCCGCCCCCGCCAGCACGAGGACACCGGCCTTTCCGCCCACCAGGTGGACGCGCTGGATCCCCCGCATCCCGAGGCGCGGCGCCCACACGTACTTGCGCAGCCGCCAGGACGTCTTGGGCAGCGTGCCCTCGTCGAAGCGGCGCCCTGCCTCGACCACCGCGACCCGGTAGCCCTTCTCCGCCAGCCGCAGGGCCGACACGCTGCCGCCGAACCCAGAGCCCACCACGATCACGTCGAAATCGAAGCCGTCGGGCATCACACACCGCCTTCGTCGGGGGAGCGAAGGGGCCGAGTGTGCTCCTCGGAAGCGGGAGCACACTATGCACGCGTCGCAACGATTCACGGCGGCGTTTGTCAGCGGAGCGACAAAGCCCGCTCAGCCCGCGGTGAAGGTGTCGAGTGCGGTGATCTTCCAGTGGCCGTCGCGGCGGGCGGCGGTGACGGTGAGCATGGCGGGGGCGTGGGTGCTCTCGCCGTCGCCGGTGCGGGTGGTCCTCTGGTCGGCGAAGACGAGGACGGCGGCGCGGTCGCCGGTCAGGGCGGTGACGGCGCTGTCGGTGACGCGGGTGCTGAGCACGGTCCGCGCCTTCGGGGCGTCCTCGCGGACCTTCCCGAAGATCGCCTCGTACTGGCGGACGGCCTCGCCGGCGAGGGACGCGCGTGCGGCCTGCGACGTCCGGCCGGGGGCGGCGTAGTCGTAGGAGAACACCTTGCCGATCATGTCGGCGACGGCGCCCTTGACCTCGCTGGTGGCGACGCCGTCGGTGAGGGCGGTGTTGCGGGCGGACGGGTCGTCCCGCAGGCCGTCGGCCTGCCGGAGCGCCCACACGCCGAAGGCGGCGAGCAGGACGGCGGCGAGGCCGAGCGCGAGGGGCGAGGACGCGCGGGCCCGCCACCGCGCACCGTTCCGGACGGCCCGCAGAGCCGTGTAGCCGAGCTCCGCCATGTCAGGAACCCTCCGCCGGAGCCTGGCCCAGCCCGCTGAGCTTCCAGCCGCCGGACGTCCTGGTCAGCTCGCCGACGAGGCGGCTCTGCCTGACGGCCGGGTCGCCGTCCGGCGGGGTCACGGTGATCTCGACGGCGACCAGCATCCGGGCCTTGCCGGACCGCTCGTCCAGTTCGGCGACGGCGGCGTCCAGGATGCGGGCCCTGGTGATCGTCCGCGCCCTCGCGACCTCCCGCTCGAAGGCCGGACGGCCCTGCGCGATCTGCCGGTGCAGGTCGCCGGTGGTGGAGTCCTGCCAGGTCTTCAGGCCGGGCCCGAGGGAGCGGTAGTCGAGGGTGTTGAGGTTCTGGACGCCCTGCTCCCCCGCCTCCAGGACGTCGTCGCGGGCGCGGGAGTACGCGCGGGCGCCGTCGTGCGCGGCCGAGTACCAGGACCGGCCGGCCCAGGCGGCGAACAGCGCGGCGAGGACGAGCAGGGCCGTCGCCGTCCGTCGCAGGGTGTCGTCTGTCCCCTGCAGGGTTCCGTCTGCCATGCGAGCCCCTCAGACCGAGGTGAGAGCGGTGATCGTCCAGTGGCCGCGGTCGCGGTGCGCGGTCACCGTGAGCTGCGCGGCGGCGGGCGTCCCGTCCGGTCCGCCGGCGCGCGTGGCGGTCTGGTCGAGGAAGACCAGGAGCCGGGCGGTGTCTCCGGTCAGCGAGACGACCCCGGCGCGCACGACGCGGGTGGCGAGCGTGACGCGCTGGGCCGGGGCCTGCCGCCTGACCTGCGCGAAAAGCCGCCGGTACTCGTCCAGCGCCCGGCCCGACAGCTCCGTTCCCGCGGCCTGCTCGGTGGCGGCGAGGTCGTCCGGCGCGTAGCTGAACACCCGGGCGAGGGCCGTGGACACGTCCCCGAGCACCTCGGTCGTGGCCACGTCGTCCAGGACGGCGGTGTCGCGAGGGTTCTCCTCGTGCCCCGTCAGCCCGTGATCCCGTGCCGGCCCGGCGGCGAGACGGAGGGCCGGCGCGAGCAGGGCGAGCGCGAGCGCGACCGCGAACGGCCGGCGGAGCCTGGGCGGCCGCCTCATCGCGCACCGACCGGGATCGCGGTGAGCGATTCGAGCCTCCAGCCGGACGGCGTGCGGACCGTCCCGGCCTCGAAGCGTTTGCGCTGCAGGGTGGGCGCACCGCCCTGCGAAGCCAGCTTCACCTGCACGGACGCGATGACCTTCGCCTTCCCCGCCCGGACGTCGAGCGAGGTGACGGCGGCGCCGGTGACGGTCGCCGCGGCGGTGGTCCGCGACCGGCCGATCCTGGTGCGGTTCTGCGGTTCGTCCCGGGCGAGCTGGTCGTGCAGCGCGCCGGTGGAGGCGTCCCTCCAGGCGCGCAGCCCCGCGTCAACCCGCGCGGGGTCCATCGTGTTGAGCGCGGCGATCTGCTCGCGCGCGCTCCGCAGCACGACGTCCCGCGCGCGTTCGGCCCCGCTCCGGGTGTCCGGTTCGTCGTGCCACACCGTCCAGCCCGACCAGGCGAGGAACGCTGCGGCGGCCGCGATCGCCGCCCACCCCGCGAGGAGGCCGCCGCGCCCCCGGACGTCCCGTGCGGTCGCGTTCATTCGCCGGCCCCCGTAACGCCGAGCAGGCCGCCCATGCCGGTGGGGCCGTCTTCGACGCCGGGCAGGGCGAGCGCCCCCGGCAGCGCGGGCGAACCCGCGGAGAGCACCGACCCCGCCCGTGCAGGGACCGGGACGGGACGTCGCGGAGCGTTGCCCGCGCCGCGCACGTTCACGCCGCTGGACGGCGGCGCGGCGCAGCGGGCGGCCGTGTTGAGCGCCGGGCCGGGCGAGGTGTCGAGGCCGTTGCGGTACCGCGTGCCGCCGTAGCCGCTCGTGCAGTCCGGCGGGTCGAAGAACGTCGTGACCATCCCGAAGTGGAGCCTGCCGCCCTGGGCGGCCGACATGCCGGCGGAGACCGCCGCGGGCGCCTTGGCCAGGAGCTGCTCCAGGCCGTCGGCCCGGGGTTCCAGCAGATCGGACGTGGTCAGCAGGTTCGCGACCAGGACGCTGAGGGACGGGTCGAGGTCGCGCACCAGCG
Source organism: Actinomadura sp. NPDC049753 (assembly GCF_040674655.1). NCBI lineage: Bacteria > Bacillati > Actinomycetota > Actinomycetes > Streptosporangiales > Thermomonosporaceae > Actinomadura > Actinomadura sp. NPDC049753. Next base: position 6,862 of record NZ_JBFARL010000023.1, read on the forward strand.
CCCGGAACTCGCCCGCCGCTCCCGGCGCGGTCGACACCAGTCCGCGGATGGCCGGGTCGGACTCGCGGAGCTGCTCGGAGAGGAGCCGCGCGTTGCGGGCGAACGCCTTCAACGAAGCGGCCTCCCGGTTCTGGGTGCGCAGGACGGTCTCGCCGTCGCCGATGAGCGAGGTGGTCGGCCCGGCGTTCTCGTTCGCGGCGCGGGTCAGCGACCGCGTGCCGTCCAGGAGGGCCTGGAGGTCGGGCCCCTGCCCGGCGAACGCCCGGCCCAGCTCCCCGACGACCGTCCGCAGCGCGTCGGCCGGGACGGACGAGGCGAGCGCGTTCACGCTGGTGAGCAGGTCCGTCACCGGCGCGGGGGTCGCCGTGGACGAGCGCGGGATCACCGAGCCGGCCGCCAGGTACGGTCCGGCGCCGGTGTCCGGGCGCAGGTCGATGTACTGCTCGCCGATCGCCGAGCGGTTCGCGACGACGGCCCGCGTGCGCGCGGGGATGCGCGGCGCCGACTTCTCGATCTTCAGATCGGCGAGCACGCCGTCGCCGGTCAGGCGCAGCGCGCCGACCCGCCCGACCGAGGTGCCCCGGTAGGTGACGTCGGCGTTCTCCGCGAGGCCGCCCGCCTCGGCGAGGTCGGCCCGCACGACGTAGTGGTCGCGGTAGCCGACGTACCCGCCGAGGTCGGCGTAGGTGAGGCCGACGTGGCCCACCGCGAGCAGGCCGACGACGAGGAACACGAGGTTCTTGATCCTGGCGGACGCGGTCAGCATCAGTCTCCCTGCGCGGGCTCGATCGGCGGGACGATCCGCGTCCCCGGCCGGGCGGTGATCTGGAGGTACACGTTCAGGTAGTCGCCCTTCACCGCGGGCAGGACGGCGTCGGTGAACGGGTACGTCGCCAGGACCTGCAGCGCGTTCGGCAGGTCGCGGCCGGCGTCGGAGAGCCTGCGCAGCGTCGGTTCGAGGGCGCGCAGGTCGGCGATCATGTCGTCCCTGCTCCGCCTGACGGTGGTGACCGCCGCGCGCGACAGGTCGTCCAGCGAGCGCAGCATCCGGACGAGCGCCCCGCGCTGCTCGGCCAGCACCGCGAGGCCGGGTTCGATGTCGTCGAGGGCGACGCCGATCTGGTCCCTGCGGCCGCGCAGCGTGGCCGACAGCCGGTTCAGGCCGTCGATGGCGTCGGCGATGCCCTGCCTGTTCGCGTCCAGGGCGCCGACGAGCGTGCGGGCCTGCTCCAGCAGCGACCGGACCCGCGGTTCGTTGCCGCCGAGGGCCCGGTTCAGCTCGACGGTGATCGTCCGGAGCTGGGCGATGCCGCCGCCGTTCAGCAGCATCGACAGCGCGCCGAAGACCTCCTCGACCTCGGGGTTCCGGTTCGTCCGGGACTCCGGGATCACCGCGCCGTCCGCCAGCGCGCCCGTCCCCGCGCCGGACCGGGTCCCGCCCGGCGGGCCCGCGCCGAGCTGCACGAACTTCTCCCCCAGCAGGCTCGACTGGCGCAGCTCGGCGCAGGCGTCCGCGGGGAGCCGGACGTCGCCGTTGACCTTCATGGTGACCTCGGCCGTCCAGCCGCCCCGGGGCAGCGCGACCTTCACCACCCGCCCGACCGCGACGTCGTTGACCTTCACCGCCGACTGCGGGACGAGGTTCAGCACGTTCGCGAACCGCGCCCGCACCGTGTACGGGTGGTCGCCGAGGTCGGCGCCGCCGGGCAGCGGGAGGTCCGCGGCGCCGGAGAAGCCGCAGCCGCCGAGGGCGGTGCAGGCGAGGGCCGTCCACACGACGTGCCGGATCATGGCTCCGCCTTCCGGGGCCCGGCCGCAGGCAGAGGCGGCGCCAGTTCGCTGAGGTTCTGCCGCCCCATCAGCGACCGCGTCGCCGGGTCGTAGGCGTTGAGGACGTTCGTCGCGTTGAGCGGCTGGACGTCCAGGGCCTCCGCCAGCGACCGGCGCTGCTTCACCAGCAGCCGCGTGATGTCGGCGAGCTTCCCGACGTTCCCGGCGATCTGCCGCCGGTTGTCGTGCACGAACGCCTTGACCCGGGCGAGCGCCTCCGCCAGCGCCCGCAGCGCGGCGTCCAGTTCCTCCCGGTCGTCGGCGAGGAAGCCGGAGACGTCGGCGAGCTGCCGCTCCGCCTCCCTGACCTGCCCGTCGTTCGTCTTCAGCGTCGTCGTGAACGTCTGGAGGCCGCGGATCGTCGCGAACAGGTCCTTCTGCGAGCCGGACAGGGTCCTGGCCGCCTGCGCCATCCGCTCGGTGGTCGTGCGGATGTCGCGCCCGTTGCCGCTCAGGTTCTCCGCGCCGGTTTCGAGGAGCCGCGACAGCGCGCCGTCCTTGTTCAGGCCCCGGGGCCCGAGGCCGGCGGCCAGCTCGCGGATGCTGTCGTAGATCTTGTCGAGCTCCATCGGCGTGGCGGTCCGCTCGACCGGGATCACCGCCCCGGGCGCCATCTTCGGTCCGGCCGTGTAGGCGGGAGTGAGCTGGACGTACCGGTCGGCGACCAGGCTCGGCGCGACCGCCACGGCCTTCGCCCCGGCGGGGACGTCCACCCCCCGGTCGACGGTCATGACCGTCCTGACCCGGGTCCCCTCGGCGCGGACGGAGTCGACCGTGCCGACCTTCACGCCGAGGACCCGCACATCAGAGCCCTGGTAGACGCCGACGGCGGTCTCGAAGTACACGGTGATCCGGGTACCGCCCGGGTCGCGCAGGGCGACCGGCACGACGGCGGCGACGACGACCGCGAGGCCGGCGGCGACCAGCGGGGTGCTCAGTCGGCGCAGCATCAGTTGCCTCCCTTCCTGGGTGGCATGCACCCTCGGTCCGGTGCCTTCGCCCCGTACTCCTTCGGGACGAGCCCGCACAGGTAGCCGTCCATCCAGCGCCCGTTGCCGAGCGTGTTGCCGAGGAGCCGCGTGTAGGGGCCGGCCGTCTTCAGCGCCCTGTCGAGGTCGTCCTGGTTCCTGCGCAGCAGGTCCGTGACGCGGCCGAGCGCGCGGAGCGTCGGGTCGAGCTGCCGCTGGTTGTCGTCGACGAGCCCTGTGAGCTGCTCCGCCAGCGCCTGGGTGCCGGTGAGCAGCGCGTGGATCGCCTCGCGGCGGCGCCGGATCTCGCCGAGCAGCAGGTTCCCGTCCCGTAGCAGCGCCTCGACGTTCGCGCTCTGGCCCGCCATCGTCCCGGTGACCTGCCGGGCGCCCGCCAGCAGCCGCGCGAGCTCGGCGTCCCGCGACGAGATGGTCTTCGACAGCGCGGAAACGCCGTCCAGCGCCCTGCGGACGCTCGGCGCCGTCCCCGCGAACGTCGTGGAGATGGCGTCGAGGCTCGCGGCGAGCCGGGCGGAGTCGATCCGGCCGACCGTCCCGGCGAGGTCCTCGAACGCCCTGGTCACGTCGTAGGGGGAGGTCGTCCGGTCGAGGGGGATGCGGCGGCGCGGGTCCTGCGGGCGGGTGCCGAGCGGGTCGAGGGCGAGGAACTTGTCGCCGAGCAGCGTCTTGATGGCGATGGCGGCGGTGCTGGCGTCCCCGATCCAGGTGCGGCGCACCCGGAACGCGACGGCGACCTTCGCGCCGTCCAGCCGCACCCCGGTGACCTCGCCGACCTTCACCCCCGCGACGCGGACCTCGTTGCCGGGACGCAGCCCGGCGGCCTCACCGAACTCGGCGGTGTAGCGGGTGCCGCCGCCGATCACCGGCAGGTCCCCGGCGTTGAACGCCAGCAGGACCAGCGCGGTGATCAGCGCGAGCGACACGACCGCGACGGCGACGGGGTTCCGCTCCCGGACGGGCCGCAGCCGGGGCCTGGGCCGCCGGCCTTCGGCGAGCCGTCTCTTCGTCATGCGCCGCACCTTTCGGCCGTGAGCGGGACTCCGGTGGGCGGCGGATGCTCCTCGCCCGGGTACTGCCGGTAGGCGGCGCCCCGGAGGTCGGCCTCGCAGAGGTAGAGGTTCAGCCACGACCCGTAGGAGGCGATGCGCCCGATCGCGGTCATCTTCACCGGCAGCAGCCGCAGGAACGACTCGACCTTCGGGGAGTCGTCCGACAGGTTCCCCGACAGCCGCCCGAGCTGCGCGATGTCTCGCTTGAGCGGTTCGCGGCCGTCGCGCAGCAGGCCGGTGGCGGTGCTCGCGAGGTCGTCCAGCGCGCCGATCGCCGCGCCGATCGACGTGCGGTCGGCGGCCAGCCCGGACACGAGCCGCCGCAGCGTCCCGACCAAGCTCCCGAGGGCGTCGCCGCGCGCGTTGACCGTGTCGAGGACGGCGTTCAGGTTGTCGACGACCTGCCCGATGACCTGGTCCTTGTCGGCGATTCCGCGCGTCAGCGACCCGACGGAGGACAGCAGCCCCTCGACCGTGCCGCCCTCACCCTGCAGCACCTGCACGATCGACCCGGCGAGCCGGTTCACCTCCCGCGGCGACAGCGCCTGGAACAGCGGCTGGAACCCGTTGAACAGCTGCGTCAGGTTCAGCGCGGGCGCCGTCCGCTCGACGGGGATGGTGGCGCCGGGCCGCAGCGTCCCGCCGGCCCCGGCGCCGCGCCCCAGCTCGACGTACCGCTGCCCGATCAGGTTCAGGTACTTGATCGTGGCGGTGGACGAGGCGGGCAGCCGGCGCCCGCGCTCGACGGAGAACGAGACCAGCGCGACGCGACGGTCCACGACCTCGATGCCGCCGACCCGGCCGACCTCGACGCCCGCGATCCGGACGCCGTCGCCCTCGCGGAGCCCGGACGCGTCGGTGAACCGCGCCCGGTAGGAGACGGTGTCGCCGCCGCCGGACCCGGTGATGCTGAGGGCGAGCATCGCGGTCGCCACCACCGTGACCACGACGAAGGCCAGCGACTTGACCAGCGGCTTCGCCAGGCCCCGGTTCCCTCGCGCCGTCCGGTTCACTTGAGCCTCACCTCCGTGCCCCGGTAGACGGGCCCGACGAGGACGCTGCTCCAGTCCGGCAGCGCCTCCGGAACCTCCTGGAGCCCGGGGGCGAGCAGCTCGTTGACGAGGCGGTTCTCCTCGGGCGAGTTCGGCAGGCCGAGCGCGCCCGGCGCCACCGCGACGGGCGTCGCCGCACCGACCGGCGCCGACCTCGGGACGGTGGTCCCGCCCACCGGATAGCAGTGCGGGCCGCTCTTGTCGGTGTAGCGCGGACGGTCCTTGCCCGGGACGTAGCCCCCCTTGGACGGCAGCGTCGTGACGTCCACATGGAGGCCGGGCCGGTCGGTGCCCTTGCCGAGCACCTTGTCCATCACGGGGACGAAGTCGGTCAGCATCCGCAGCGTGCACGGGTACTCGGGCGAGTACCTGCTCAGCAGTTCGAGCGTCGGGCGGCTCGCCGCCGACAGCCGGATGACGTTGCCGGAGTTCTCGTGCAGGAAGTGGGCCAGGTCCTGGGAGGCGTCCGTGACCGACGCGTACAGCCGCGCGAGGTCGTTCCTCTGCTCGACCAGCGACCGGCTCGTGAAGGCGAAGTCGTGGAGGGCCTGGAGGATGTCGGGCGCGGCCTCGGTGTAGTCGCGGCTCACCTCGACGAGCAGCCTGAGGTCGCGGTTGAGGGCCGGCACGCTCGGGTTGATCTTCTTGAGGTAGGCGTCCAGCTCGACGATCGTCCGGCCGAGGTCGGCGCCGCGGCCGTCCAGCGCCTGGGACACGGCGGTGAGCGTCGCCGCCAGCTCCGCCGGCCGGACGGCCGTGAGCAGCGGATACAGAGTGTCCATCACCTGCTGGAGCTCGATCGCGTTCGCCGACCGGTCCTGGCTGATCACGCTCCCGGCGGTGAGCCGCTCGGGGGACGGCCGCGCGGGCGGGACGAGCGCGACGAACCGCGCCCCGAACAGCGTCGTCGGCAGGAGCTGAGCCGACACGTTGCGCGGCAGCAGCCTCACCTTGTCCGGCCGGATCGCCAGCCTGAGCGTCGCGACGCCGCCGTCCGAGGAGATCTCGCGGACCTCGCCGACGACCACGCCGCGCAGCTTCACGTCCGCGTGCGGGCGCATCTCGCTGCCCGCGCTCGCCGTCCGCAGCGTCACCGGGACGACGTCGGTGAACCTCTTGCCGTAGACGGCGACCGACAGCCAGACCAGCAGCACCGGCACCAGCAGGAACGCCACCCCCGCGAGCCGCCGGCCGAGGACCCCGCGGGCGTTCACCCGGCCACCTTCACCGTCGTGCCGGCGCCCCAGAGCGCGAGGCTGAAGAAGAAGTCGCTGACGCTGATCAGGACGATGGACGTGCGGACCGCGCGGCCGACGGCGCGCCCCACCCCGGCCGGTCCCCCGGCCGCGCGGTAGCCGTAGTAGCAGTGCGACAGGATCACCAGGACGCTGAACACCAGCACCTTGAGGAACGACAGGACGACGTCCACCGGCGACAGGAACAGCCCGAAGTAGTGGTCGTAGGTGCCCGCCGACTGCCCGTTGAACACCACCGTGACCTCCCGGGACGCCAGGTAGGCGCACAGCAGGCCGATCGCGTACAGCGGGACGATCGCGACGGCGCCCGCGACGATCCGCGTCGTCACCAGGTACGGCAGCGACGGGATGCCCATGACCTCCAGGGCATCCACCTCGTCGCTGATGCGCATGGCCCCGAGCTGCGCGGTGAACCCCGCGCCGACCGTCGCCGACAGCGCCAGGCCCGACACCACCGGGGCGATCTCGCGGGTGTTGATGTAGGCGGACGCGAACCCGGTGAACGCCGAGGTCCCGATCTGCTGGAGGGCCGAGTAGCCCTGCATGCCGACGACGACACCGGTCGCGAGGGTCATCGCGACCATCACGCCGATCGTCCCGCCGATCACGCCGAGGCCGCCGCTGCCGAACGCGACCTCGGAGAGCAGCCGCTGCACCTCCCTGCGGTAGCGGTGGACGGCGCGCGGCGTCCACAGCAGCGCCCGGACGTAGAAGACGCCCTGGTCGCCGGGCTGGTCCAGCCACGCGAACCACCCGGCCGGGCCGGGGGGCCGCCCCCTCATGAAGGCGAGGCTCACGCTCAGCCTCCCTTCGGCGGGACGACCTGGAGGTAGATCCCGGTGATCACGAGGTTGAGCAGGAACAGCAGCAGGAACGTGATGACGACCGACTGGTTCACCACGTCGCCGACGCCCTTCGGGCCGCCCCTCGGGTTCAGGCCCCGGTGGGCGGCGACGATCCCGGCGACGAAACCGAACAGCAGCGCCTTCGCCTCGCCGACGTAGAGGTCGGGGAGCTGGGCGAGGGCGGAGAAGCTCGCGACGTACGCGCCGGGCGTCCCGCCCTGCATCATGACGTTGAAGTAGTAGCCGCCCGCGACGCCGACGACCGAGACGAGCCCGTTCAGCAGGAAGGCGACGGCGACGCACGCGAGGACGCGCGGGACGACGAGCCGCTGGACGGGCGAGACGCCGAGCACCTCCATCGCGTCCAGCTCCTCGCGGATCGTCCGGGCGCCGATGTCCGCGCAGATCGTCGAGCCCGCCACCCCCGACACCAGCAGCGCCACGATCATCGGGCTGGCCTGCTGGATCACCACCAGGACGCTGGCGGCGCCGGTGAACGACTGCGCGCCGAACTGCTGGGTGAGGGAGCCGACCTGCAGCGACGTCACCGCGCCGAACGGGATCGACACGAGCGCCGTCGGCAGGATCGTCACGCTGGCGATGAACCAGAACTGCTCGACGAACTCGCGGACCTGGAAGGGCCGCCGGAACGCCATGCCGGACACGGTGGCGCCGAGCGCGAACATGCGGCCCGCCTCGCGCAGCGCGCTCAGCGGATACGCGGCCAGGGGCGGCATGCCCGCACCTCCCTCCAGGTCCGACGCGGCGTCATCTCTTGCACGCCGGCGCCTTGGCGAACGCCGCGGCCAGCCGCGGGTTCTTCCGGAGGTCCTGCTCTGGCCCCTGGTAGCCGCTGTACTGCGCGAACGCCTTGCCCATCTGGTCGACGGCCCGTTGCAGCGACCGCTTGTCGGTCACCTTCGCGCGCTTGAGGTTCTTGGACGCGGTGGTGACGGTCGAGTGCGTGCGGGTGAGGTTGTTCATCGTGGTGGAGAACACGGCCTCGCCGTTGTCGACGGGCGGGGCGCCGAGCCCGGACAGCTTCGTCTCCAGCGTCCGCATCCGGTCGGAGATGCCGTCGAGGAGCTGGACGAGCGACGCCTTGGACTTCAGGACGCTCGCGCCGTCCAGCTTCGGCGCCCGCATCGGGGCGCTCTGCGTGAGGACCCCGCAGGCCCTGCCCGCCCAGGCGACCTCGGGGCCGTCCTTCTTCTCCGAGCCGCATCCGGCCGCGGACAGTGCGGCCACCGAGGCCAGCGCCGCGAGGGCGACGGTTCGCCGAACCATGGTTGTCTCCTTCTCGGGGGTGGGTGACCGTGCCGGCGGTCGCGGGGTCAGAAGCCGGCGGTCAACAGTTGGAGGTGGCGGGCTTCCCCGCGAACCGGTCCGCCAGGAACGCCATCGCGTCCTCGTCGCCGCGGTAGACGAGGGTGATGTGGCCGACGCCGTCCCACGTCTTCCAGGTGACGGGGACGCCGAGCTTGCAGTAGTCGTCCCGGAGCTGCTTGGCCTGCCCGTACGCGACGATCTCGTCGGAGACCGAGTGGTACTGGAGGACGGGGACCTTCACGGGCTCGCCGCCCAGCTGGTTCTCCGCGACGCGGTTCAGCCACGCCTCGGTCGCGAACGGGCTGGTGGTGAAGTAGTCGGGGATCGTCCTGCCCTTGTAGTCGAGCAGCAGCTCCAGCGTGCAGGCGCCGCCCTCCAGGCCGTCGACCATGGCGCGGCCGGCGTCGTTGAGGTAGGACGCGAGGTCCAGCTCCGGGTAGGCGTGGTCCATGCCGACCATCGAGTAGAGGAGGAAGCCGAACGGGTCCCGGCCCTCCAGCGGCAGGCCCACGGCGGCGAGGTCGGACGGCACGCCGCCGCCGACGACGCCCGCGAGCTTCAGCTCCGGCGCGTACTTCGGCTGCTTCTGCCCCGCCCACATCGCGGCCGCGCCGCCCTGCGAGTAGCCGCGGAACGCGACCCGCGCGTCCTTCGACAGGCCCGACTCGGGGAGCCGCTGCGCCGCGCGGACCGCGTCGATGACGGAGTAGCCCATGGAGTCGACCACGTAGGTGGTCGCCGGGTTCTCGTGGTAGCCCTCGTAGTCGGTGACGGCGACCGCGTAGCCCTTCCCGAGCATCTCGTTCAGCGCGGCCTGCTCGTAGAAGGCGCCCTGGTCGATGAACCTGGACGGCGCGCAGCGGAACGCCGGGCCGCTGGTGCCGGGACCGAACCCCACGATCGGCGCCTTCGCCGGGTCCGCCTTCTTCGGCACGAGGACGATCCCGGTGACGGCGACGGGCTTGCCGAGCGCGCTGGTCGACAGGTACATGACCTGCCAGGCGTCGGCGAGGGAGCGGGCGGTCGGCGGGCCCGCCTTGGCCGGGCGCGCCCGGATGACGTCGCCCGGGGAGCCGGACGGCAGCGGTGAGGGCGGGGTGTAGAAGGCGTCCCCGGCGGGGCCGGGTCCGGTCGCCGGGGCCGCCGAAGCGGGCGCGGAGGACGCCGGGACGGCGCAGAGCGCGGCCAGCAGCGCGGCGGCCAGGGCGAGGAGCGCCGCTCGCCGGTGGTGGTGGTTCGGCATCGCCTGCTCCTAGCTCGTCTTCTTCGGGGTGAGCGTCACGGTGATCGCGTTGCCGGGGCCGGCGAGGGAGGAGCCGAGCACGCCGGTGAGCGCGCCGCAGCCGTCGATCGGCGGCAGCTCGTAGGCGCCGGCCAGTGCGCCGCCCGCCTTCAGGTCGAACCCGGCGGCGGAGGTCAGCGTGATGCCGGCCGGAAGGGACGTCCGGCACGCCTCGCCGCCTCCGACCGGCAGGAAGCCGAACACCGTGAACGCGGGGAAGCGCGCGGTCACCTTCGAGGTGGTGGTGAGGACGCCGTCCTTGTAGGTCCCGGTCGTCCCGCCTTCGGCGGCGAACGTGACGTCGGCCGTCACGGGCAGGAAGCCGAGCATCTGGAACCGGGCCTTGGACGGGTCCAGCGTGAGGCCGCCGGTGACCGCGCCGCCGTCGACCTTGGCGTCGAGGGCGCCGGTCAGCGGGATCGTCCCGCCGGAGGCCTTGATCGTGGAAGAGCCCTGGAGCGTGTAGGAGTACGGCGCGGCCCCCGGGCCGCCGTCCTCGTCCACGATCTCGAAGGAGGCGAGGACGGCGTCCTGCCCCGGGTCCTGCGTGCACTCGGACTCGAACGTGCCGAGCCCGGAGGCGCCGCCGTCGTCCGTCCGCGGGGTCAGGGTCAGGACGAGGTTCCCCACCGTGACCTTGCCGGGCCCGGCCTGCGTGAACGTCAGGTCGGGCGCCGTGCCGCGCCCCTTCACGCTGAAGCCGCCGGACGCGGGGATGGGCGTCCTGTCCAGCGCGGAGTCGACCTCGACGGGCAGGCCGTCCGGCATCTCGGGGACGGTCAGCGTCGCGTCGGCCAGCGCGTGGCCCTCCAGGGTCGTCGCGTACAGGGCCCGCAGGCCCCGCGCGGACTCCGCGCCCACCGCCGACACCGAGTCGACGGCGATGCCCGGCATGACCTCGCCGACCTCGACCCGGCCGGGGACGTTCGCGCTGAGCTCCACGTGGACCGGCTGGGGCCCGAGGAGCGGGAACGTGCAGTGGTAGTCGAGCCCGAGGGTGGCCGGGCCCGCCGCGGCGGGGCCCGCGCCGGCGAGGCCCGACGCCAGCAGGGCGGCGGCCAGGGCCAGCGCGGCGCCCGTTCTCTTCTTCTTCGTCACCTGTCGACCTCGCCTCGTCTGGGGCGGGCCCCTCACCGCGCCTGCGGCTTGGTCGCGTTCGCGGCACGGCGTTCGCGGCACGGCGTTCGCGGCGCGGCGGGGGCCCGCCCTGGTTGACCGTCAGCTCACCGCCGCCGTCACGCCTTGGGCGTGAGGGTCAGGTCGATGGTGTTGCCGTCACCGGCGGTGAAGAGGTTGAGGATGCCGGTCAGCGGCCCGCACTGGTCGATCGACGAGAGCGAGTACCGTCCGCTGATCTTGCCGCCGACGCCCGGGTCGAAGAACTCGCCCGCGGGCGACTGGAGCCGGACGTCGGAGGGCTCGGTCGTCTGGCAGTTCTCGCCGCCGCCGATCGGGATGGCGCCGAACACGTTGAACGACGACAGCTTGGTGATGACCTTGCTGTTGGTCGTGAGCTGGCCGTCCTTGTAGAGGCCGGTGGTCGGGCCCTGCGTGACGAGGCCGATGTCGGCGGTCACCGGCAGGAAGCCGAGGATCTGGAAGTTGCCCTTGGTCGGGGCGAGCTTCAGGTCCGCGGTGACGGCGCCGGTGTCCAGGTTCAGGTCGGCGCCGACGGAACCGGTCAGGGGCGCCTTGCCGTTCGGCGCCTTCACGAACGTCTCACCGGAGAGGGTGAAGTCGTAGTGCTCACCGCCGGTGGGGGTCGGGGTCGGCGTGGGGGTGGGAGTGGGGGTCGGAGTCGGCGTGGGCGTGGGCGTGGGGGTCGGGGTGGGCGTCGGAGTCGGGGTGGGGGTCGGCGTGGGAGTGGGGGTGGGCGTCGGAGTCGGGGTGGGCGTCGGCGTGGGGGTGCCGCCGTCGGTGATGGTGAAGTGGGCGAACGGTTCGTCCTGGCCCGGGTCCTTGGTGCAGGTCACGTCCTTGCCGCCGGCCCAGACCTCGGTGCCGTCGGCCTTCTTCGGGTTGATGTGCTGCGTCAGCCCGACGATGGTGATCTTGCCTTCGCCGGTCTGGCTGAACACCAGCTGCGGCGCGTCGCCCTCGGCGACCAGGTCCCAGGTCGCCCCGGCCTGCTGCGGGATGTCGACCTTGTTGATCACGACGTCCGTCGCGACCGGCAGGTTCGGGTCCTCGGGCACCGACACGACCGAGTCGGCGGAGGCCGTGCCCTCCAGCGTGACGGCCTTCACCGCGCGCAGGCCGTTGGTGATGGTGCCGGTGATGTGCGCCGTCGACTTGATGTGGAAGGGCGGCGACAGCTCCCCGACCTTGATGGTGGACGGGAAGTCGCTGTCGATGTCGACGGTGAGCGGCTGGTTGCCGATCAGGGGGAAGACGCAGTGGAAGTTCAGCGTCTGGTGGATCGGGTCCGCCAGGGCGGGGCCGGCGCCGACGACGCCGAGCAGGGAGAGGCCGAGGCCCCCGATGGCCGCGGTCGCGAGGCCCTTGGCCGTGCGCCGCTTGCGCGTACCGAGCTTGTCGTCCAACTTTCTGCCTTTCGTCCGGAACCAGATTTCCCGTACGTTTCGAGGCGGTAAATTACCGGCCGCCGGCGCGCGGGTCTTCGCGGTCGACTGACAAAATCAAAGACATTCACGCTCACCGTTCAACGGCTTTTCAGAAGTGCGACCACCTAAGCATGATCTGACATTCTCCGACCTTTTCGAGGGCAGCATAAGATCACCGGACGACAGCGTTTCCGCAATTTGTCATCCGGTGCTCGAATCACCGGCGCGAACGGATCAGAGGTGCTGGTAGGTGGTGTAGTCGGAGGCGAAGTCGTTGTACTTGAGGAAGTTGGTGAAGCTCATCGTGATCGTGGCGTCGAGGCCCTCGACGTAGTGCCACCACCCGATGGGGATGAACAGCAGCTCACCGGGGGCGAGCGTGCACTCCAGCACCTGCGCCTTGCGCATGGCCGGGAACTTGTCGTAGTCGACGTCGCTCCCGTCGACCTCCGAGTAGCAGTGCAGGGTGTTGTAGACGTGGGCGGTGTCGTGCATCGGCACCATCCTGACCCTCTTCCGGCCCATCACCTGCGCCATGAAGTTGTTGGTCAGGTCGTGGTGGTAGGGCGTCTTCGTGCCGGGCGGGCCGAGCCAGAAGAAGCTGCGGCCCTTGACCTCGCCGCCGTCCAGGTACTCGGAGACCGGGTCGATGTCGTCCCACAGGACGTCCAGCGCCCGCTGGTTGCGGGACGCGTTGTTGGCCGTCATGTAGAAGTCGTTGGTCGTCCCGGCCGCCTCGACCATGTCGACGTACTCGCGGAACGGCATGAGCCGCTTGTGCCGCGGCCCGTTGATCTCGTAGTTCTCGTCGGACTCGCGGCCGAACTGCACCTCGACCTCGTTGCCGCCGCACGTCTCGCGCAGGTAGTCGAAGTCCCACTTCGTGAGCGCGGGCCACGACTTGAGCATTCCGGTGATGATGACGGGGCGGTTCTGGAAGTAGTACTCCTCGAAGAACTCGTCCCGGGAGAGGCGCTCCCTCCGGACGATCTCGCCGCCGTCCGCGCGCATCCGGGCGAGCCGCCCGTAGACGGTCAGCGTCCACTCGCGCTTGCGGAGCCGGTTGGCGACGCGGGTCGCGCCCAGCACGTACGGGCTCGCCAGCGCGCCGGCCACCTCCCGGGCGGCCTCCTCCTCGGTGAACCCGTTGCTCGCCAGCGCCGCGCGGATCACCTCCGGCGGGTTGCCGAGCAGGAGGTTCTCGGCGATCCAGCGGCGCCACTGGTCCTTCGGTCGGGTGGTGGTCACGGCGTTCCTCCGTGTTCGGTGGGCAGGCGTTTCGGTGAGCAGGCGTGCCGTTCAGCCAGCGGGGCGTGGGGCGGTGCGCGCGGGGAGAGGGACGACCGGCGGGCAGCTGATGTCGGCGTCCGGGATGCAGGTGGCGCCCAGGCTGACGCGCAGCAGGTTCCCGGGGCCGGAGACGGTGCCGTCGAACAGCGGACCGAGGTCCTCGCCGACCCCGCAGCCGGTGAAGCGCGGGATGCGGAACGAGCCGTCGAGCGTCCCGCCTTCCAGGACGCTGGTCATCTCGCCCTTGAGGGCGATGTCGGCGTCGGTGGCGGTGCGGCAGTCCGGGCCGACGTTCAGCGGCGCCCCGTTGACGGAGACGTCCGAGATGCGGATCGACATCCGCATGTGGGCGCTGACGGACTGGACGCCCGTCCGCATGTCGCTGACGGCCTCGAACGTCCCGTAGTCCTCGCCCGGTCCCACGGGACGCTGCGTCATCTCCATCGTCGCGGTCGTCGGCATGAACCCGAAGGTCAGGAACGTCGACCGCGACCGCAGCGGCGAGACGAACCGCTGCCGGACGGAGGCGCCGGTGTCGGTGAGCGAGTAGACGACGTTGGTGAGGGCGGGGCGGCCGAACTCCGGATCGTTCAGGATCGCGGCGCCCTTGAGCTTGGTGACGTTGGAGAACCCCGACAGGTAGACGCAGCCGGGATACCAGTCGTCGGAGGGCCCGGTGAACTTCCCGCACTCGGCCGGGGTCTCGCCGGGCGCCCCGGCGGCGGCACGCCTCTCTGTCTTCGGCGGCACGGGCGTCGGCGGCGCGGGCGTCGCCGGGGTCTTGCCGGCGGGGACGGGCACCGTGGCGAGGACGCGTTCCCCGGACGGCTCGCACCCAATGGTGATCGCCGGTTTCGCGTCCTCGGGGACGCCGCCGTGGGCGTCGCGCGGGCCCAGCTCCAGCGTCAGGCTCCCTGCGGTGAACGTGAGGTCGCCGGTCCCGGCGGGCGTGACCGGCGGGACGTCCCCTGACGCCGCCAGGACCAGGTCGGCGTCGTCCGCGACCGGGGTGGCGGGCGTGGTGAGCCCCGGCCAGGTCGCCGGGGCGGACCGGCCGTTCTGCCGCACGGACACGCCGAGCTCCGCGGTCCCGGCGACGGAGGCGCCGCCGAGCGCGCTCACCTCGGGCACCGCGGCCTTCGGGATCGTCACCGCGGCCGTGACCCGGCCCGGCCGAACGGGGCGTCCGGCCGTTCCCGTCGCGGGGAACGCGCCCCGCACCCGGACGCCGACCTCCTGCGACGTCCCGGACGGCAGGCGGCACGCGTAGGTCAGGGCGGCGTCCGCCTCCTGCGCCCGTGCCGCACCGCCCGGCGGCGCTCCGGTCGCGAGCGCGCCCAGCCCGACGGCCGTCACGGCGCCGAGCCTCCAGCGGGCCGGGGTCCTCATCGTCGATCACCTCTCGTGGGACTGCTGCGGACGTGCGGGCCGGCGCGAGATCACGTCCAGCCGGGGAGCCACAGGCGGGCCTGCCGGCCGGCCTCCGGAAGGGGCTGGCCTGTAAGGATCGGCAGGAGGTAGGCCAGGTTCACCGCGACGAGCGCGAGGTAGGCGGCCCCGCCGGCGCCGAGCAGCAGGCGCGGCACGGGCCGTTCCCGGTACGGGGCGGAGACGCCGTCGTAGAGCAGGACGATCGCGAGGATCGCGAACGGCAGCATCGGCAGCGCGTAGGTGGAGTACATCGTCCGGCCGGCGAGCGCGGCGGGGAACCAGGGCAGCCAGCTCGCGAGGTGGCCGCCCACGACCGCGGCGGCCCGCCAGTCGCGCGCCGCGAAGGCGCAGACCACCATGCCGAGCAGCGCGACGATGGAGAACCACCAGATGGCGGGCGTGCCGAGGTGGGAGATCTCGCTGACGCACTTCGCGGCGTCGCAGCCGTCCCGTCCCCGCGGCACGGAGGTGCGCCACATGACGGCCGGATGCCCGAGGACGGGCCACTGCCAGGGCCACGACTGGCCGGGGTTCGGCTGCGTCACACCGTTGTGGAAGTCCAGAGTCATCGCGTGGTAGTGCCACAGCGACCGCAGCGGATCGAGGAACGACGGCCACAGGCCGCTCGGATGCGCCTCGGCCCAGCGCCGCTGGAACCCCGGGACGTTCTGGCCGAAGAGGGTCTTCTGCAGGGGCGTCCCTGAGACGAACCAGCCCCACCAACTGGCCAGATAGACGACCCCGGCGACGGCCCACACCTGAAGCAGCGACGGCAGGAGGTCGAGCCTGACCATGCCACGCCATGGCCGGGCGACGCCGGTGTCCTCGCGCGCGTTCCCGTCCCAGATCAGCGCCAGCACCCAGAAGAACACGAGCACGTAGACGCCGGACCATTTCGTCGCGCAGGCGAGGCCGAAGCAGACCCCGGCCGCCAAGCGCCACCCATGCCAGACGAAAGCCCCGCCGGGCCCCCCGCTCTCGGAGCGCGCTGCCAGGGCGTCCCGCGTCCTGTCCCGATCGGCGACGATGCAGCCGAACCCGGCCAGCACCCACACGAGCAGGAAGATGTCGAGCATGGACGCGCGGCTGGACACCAGCCATGAGCCGTCCAGCGCGAGCAGCAGCCCGGCCGCGCAGCCGAGAACGGTCGAGCCGGTCAGCCGCCGGGCGATGCGGGCCAGCAGCAGGACCGCCAGCACGCCCGCCGCACCGGCCGCGCACCGGTAGCCGAACGGGCCGGATCCGAAGAGCGCCATCCCGGCGGCGATGAGCCACTTCCCGAGCGGCGGATGCGCGGCCCACTCGCCGCCGCCCGCGAGCCCCGCCACGGGATGCCCGGCGATGAAGAAGGAGTCGGCGTACTGGCCGTTCGGGCCGCCGCGCCAATTGTGCTCGACCCCGTAGTGCAGGAACGCCCAGGCGTCCTTGGCGTAGTACGTCTCGTCCCAGACGAGGGCGTGGGGGGCGCCGAGCCGGTGGAACACCAGGAATCCGGCGAACGCCGCGACGAGCAGCGGCCCGGCCCAGCCCCACGCGGACGCGCGCAGGCCGGCCGGCGCGCCGGCCGCGGACGCCGGTTCTTCCACCGCTACGGAGGCGGTCAAGGTGCTCCCCTTCGCTACGGCGTGGACGGGGAGAAGAACCGTAATGAGCGGCGCACCCCCGGATGAACCAAGTCCGCGACGAAGAAAGAGGGACGATTACTCACCCCTGTGAGTTATCTACCCTCCCGCCCCGGGAACCCGAATGCCGTTATAGAAACGAACGACAACATTCCCGAACACCGCTGTCCTGCGACGCACGATTTCCGCATCACGAAAAGGGGCAAGGTCCGGAACCGAGCAGGCGGGTGCGTCAGTCCGTCGTCCAGTGGCGGAGTTTCTCGGGGTTGCGCACCACCCAGATGCGCCGGATCCGGTCTCCCGCGACCTGGAACGCGAACACCGTCACGATGGCGCCGTCCTGCTGAGCCACCAGGCCGGGCTGACCGTTGACCGTACGCTCCACGAACGTCATGTCGTCGGGCCTGCGCCGGGCGAGTTCGATCCAGGCGCGCGCGATCCGCTCGCCGCCTTCGATGGGGGGCGAGAAGGTGGTGGCGAGGCCGCCGCCGTCGGCGACCGCCGTGGCGTCGGGGTCGACCAGGCGGATGAGGGCGTCGATGTCCTTCGCCTCCCACGCCCGTTTGAAGGCTCTGACGACGCCGGCGTGCCGGGCCGGCGGGGTCGCGGCGGGCTGCGAGGCGCGGACGCGGCGGCGGGCCGAGGAGGCCAGCTGGCGGCACGCCGCCGGAGTGCGGCCGACGATCTCGGCCACTTCGGCGAAGGGGTGGCGGAAGACGTCGTGCAGGATGAACGCCACGCGCTCGGCGGGGGTCATCGATTCGAGCACGACCAGGAAGGCCAGGCCGAGCGACTCGTCCAGGGTGACCCGGTCGGCCGGGTCGGCGGCCGCGCCGTCCGGCCGCCCGCCGATCCACTCCGCGCGCTCGGGCAGCGGCTCGGGGATCCAGTCCCCCACATACGTCTCTCGCCGGGCCCGCGCCGAGCCGAGCACGTTGAGGCAGACGCGGCTGGCGACGGTCGTCAGCCAGGCCCCGGGCACCTCGATGGCGTCCTGCTGCTGGCGGGACATGGCGTACCAGCGGGTGTAGGTCTCCTGCACGGCGTCCTCGGCCTCGGCCAGGGAGCCCAGGAGCCGGTAGGCGAGGCCGATCAGGCGGCGCCGCTCGCTCATGATCGCGTCAAGGTCCGGGTCGGGCCGGTCCTGTTCCGGCTCGGATCGGGTGGTCATGGCGCCGACGGCTCCCTTGGTCGTATCGGTCCTCACCCGTTCGACAGGACGGCGCACCGGATTGTGAGGCGACGCGCCGGCCTCACGTTTCCGCGGGCCGCGTTGTCGAACTGCCGAGACCACCACATCATCCGGCGAACAAGGAGCTCAGCGACATCATGACCACCTCGATTCCGGCACCGCCGTTCACCGGCGCGGTCCCCGGGCAGCGTCTGGAGCGGGCGGCCGCCGCCCTCACCGCGCACGGTTTCACCGTCGAGATCCTCGATGGCGTCGCCGCCGCGCGCACCCGCGTCCGGGAGCTGATCCCCGAGGGCGCCGGCGTGTTCACCGCGGCCAGCGAGACCCTCCGCCTGTCCGGCATCGACGAGGACATCAACGGCAGCGGACGATACGACGCCGTCAAGCCGCGCATCCTGGCCATGGACCGCGCCACCCGGATGGACGAGATCCGGCGGCTGTGCGCCGGCCCCGACGTCGTCATCGGCAGCGTCCACGCCGTCACCGAGACCGGTTCCCTCGTGGTCGCCTCGGGCAGCGGAAGCCAGCTGCCCGCCTACTCCGGCGGTGCCGCCCGCGCGATCTGGATCGCCGGCGCCCAGAAGGTGGTGCCCGACCTGAGCACCGCGCTGCGCCGCATCGAAGACCACTGCCTGCCGCTGGAGAACGCCCGCGCCCTGAAGGCCTACGGGACGCCCAGCGCCGTCAACCGCCTTCTCATCCTCAACGCCGAACACCAGCCCGGACGCGGCACCGTCCTGCTGCTCCGCGAGACCATCGGCTTCTGACCCGCCTCGTCCATGACCACGCGCATGCCGTCCCATAGCCTGGCTGCCATGGGCACCGACCCCACCGAGCTGGTTCGTTCCGGCTACAACGCCCTGTCCCGCCTCTACCGCGGGGACGACGACACGACCGCGCAGTACGACCGCTGGCTGGACGACCTCCTCGCGCGGCTCCCCGAACGCGCCCGCGTCCTGGACGTCGGATGCGGTTGCGGCGTCCCGGTGGCGCGGCGCCTGACCGCCGCGGGGCACCGGGTGACCGGCGTGGACGTCAGTGACGTCCAGATCGAACGCGCCCGCTCGCTGGTCCCCGGCGCCGACTTCGTCCGAGCCGACGCCACGGAGCTGGATCTTCCGGACGCGTCCTTCGACGCCGTCGTCTGCCTCTACGCCCTCATCCACATGCCGCTCGACCGGCAGCCGCGCCTCGTGCGGAACATCGCCCGCTGGCTGCGTCCCGGCGGCCTGCTGCTGGCGACCACCGGTCAGGACGCCTGGACCGGCACCTCGGACGACTGGCTCGGCGGCACCGCCACGATGTGGTGGAGCCAGACCGACGCCGCCACCTACCGTTCCTGGTTCCAGCGGGAAGGTCTGGAGATCATCGAGCAGCGGTTCGTGCCCGAGGGCGACAGCGGCCATGCCCTGTTCTGGGCCGGAAAGCGGTCAGGGCCGTCAGACCCGTTGGTCTGACGGCCCTGGTCGGCCGGTTCACGGTCAGGCCTTGTTGTAGGTGCGCTTGGCCCAGAGGTAGGAGAGGAGGGCGAGGCCGGCGCACCACGCGGCGGCGATGGCGCCGCTGTTGCCGATCGGGGTGCCGAGCAGGAGGCCGCGGACGGTCTCCATGATCGGGGTGAAGGGCTGGTACTCGGCGAACCAGCGCAGGGCGGTGGGCATGGAGTCGGTGGGGACGAAGCCGCTGCCGAGGAAGGGCAGGAGGATCAGCGGCATCGGGGCGTTGCTGGCGGCCTCGGGGGTCGAGGACTTCAGGCCGAGGGCGACCGACAGCCAGGTGACGGCCACCGCGAACAGGGTCAGCATCCCCGCGGCCGCCAGCCATTCGACGGCGGAGGCGTTCGGGCGGAAGCCGATCGCCAGCGCGATGCCGATGAGGACGGCCATGCCGAAGAGCTGCTGGACGACGCTGGCGACGACATGGCCGGTGAGGACCGAGGCCCGGGAGATCCGCATGGTGCGGAAGCGGGCGACGATGCCCTCGGTCATGTCGGTGGCGACCATGACGGCGGTTCCGGTCGCGGCGGTCGCGGCCGTCATGAGCAGGATGCCGGGGACGACGTAGTTGACGTAGGCGTCGCGGCCGCCGCCGAGCCCGCTGCCGAGGGTGCCGCCGAGGACGTAGACGAACAGCAGCAGGATGATGACCGGCGTGATGATCAGCTGGATGGTCATGGAGGGGTAGCGGACGATGCGCTTGAGCTGCCGCCGGACCATGGTGGAGGAGTCGCGCGCGGCGAGGGCGAGGGAACTCATCGGAGGGCCTCCTTGTTTCCGGCCGTGTCGTCGGCCTGCCGGCCGGTGAGGGTGAGGAAGACGTCGTCGAGGTCGGGCGTGTGCACCGACATCTCGTCGATCTCGATCGAGTGGTCGTCCAGGACGGCGAGCACGTCCCGGATCATCCGGACGCTGCCGTCGCTCGGCACCTGGAGGGTGAACGCCTCGGGGTCGGGGGTGCCGGCGCCGAGGGCCAGCGCGGCGGCGTCGAGCCGGCCGGGCTCGCCGAACTTCAGCAGGATGTGGCCGCCGGGGATGCGCCGCTTCAGCTCCTCGGAGGTGCCCTCGGCGATCAGCCGCCCCTGGTCGAGGAGGGCGATGCGGTCGGCGAGCTCGTCGGCCTCCTCCAGGTACTGCGTGGTGAGGAAGATGGTGACGCCGTCCCGGACGAGGTCGCGGACGATGCCCCACATGGCGCGGCGGCTGCGGGGGTCGAGTCCGGTGGTGGGCTCGTCCAGGAAGATCAGGCGCGGGTCGCCGACCAGGGTCATCGCCAGGTCGAGCCGGCGCTGCATGCCGCCGGAGTAGGTCGAGGCCGGCTTGCCCGCCGCGTCGACCAGGTCGAACTTCTCCAGCAGCTCGGCGGCCTTCCGCTTGCCCTCGCTCTTCGGCAGGTGCCTGAGGTCGGCCATGAGGAGGAGGTTCTCCTCGCCGGTCAGCAGCTTGTCGACCGCCGAGTACTGCCCGGTCACCCCGATCGCGCCGCGCACGTCGTCGGCCTGGCGGCCGAGGTCGAACCCCGCGACGCGGACCTCGCCGGCGTCGGCCCGGATCAGCGTGGACAGGATCTGGACGGTGGTGGTCTTGCCCGCGCCGTTCGGGCCGAGCAGGGAGAAGATCGTTCCTTCGGGGACGGCCAGGTCGATGCCGTCCAGGACGACCTTCTCGCCCTTCTTGTCGCGGTAGGACTTGCGCAGCCCGGTCGCCGCGATGGCCAGGTCGGTCATGGTGTCGCTCCTTGGGGGGTCGCGTCGGGGCCGCGGGTCAGAGGCTGCGGGCGGTGATGTCGCCCTGCATCGTGGTGGCGTGGAGGTCGAGTTCGGCGGTGCCGTCGTTCTTGAGGGTGTTGGTGATGCGGCCGTGGCTCGTGCCGGCGTCCAGGGAGGCCGAGACGCCCGCCGCGGCGCCGACCGAGATGTCGCCGGACATGGTGCGCAGGACGACCTTGCCGCCCGCGGCCTCGGTGATCCGGATGTCGCCCCGCTGGGTGCTGATCTCCGCGGGGCCGCCCAGCCGGCCGACCTCGACGTCGCCGTCGGTGGCGGTGAGGCGCAGGCTCGCGGCCTCGTCCAGCTTGATCGAGCGGTAGGCGCCCTCGAAGGCCACGTCGCCGAACCGTCCGACGGTCCGGAGCTCGGCGGCGGCCGCCTTCCCCTCGACACGGGACCCGGTGGGCAGCTGGACCGTCACCTCGATCGCCCCGGAGGAGCCGAGGTACTGGTTCTTCACCGGGACCGCGATCCGCAGGACGCCGTCCGCGTACTCGACCGCGGTCTGCTCCGCGGCCTTCACGTCGCGGCCCTTGGAGGCGTCGGCGGGCCGGACCTCGACCGCGGTGTCTGCCCGGTCGGCGGCGATGAGCTGGACGCGGCCGGCGGGGACGTCCAGGACGGCGGTGATCGGGGCGGGGGTGTCGAACTTCTGCATCGTGCTCTCCTTGCGGTCCGCCTTGCGGCTGGTCGTTTCGAACAACGCAAAAGCTACGTTGCTTTCCAGAATCAGGCAACACGATCTTTGCATTGAAGTAGCATTTATGCAGGTCAGAGTCATGCAATCATTGCAACAGACTGGAATCTAACGCAACGCAACGCTGTCGAGCGTTGCAATGTACTGAAGGTGAACGCTATGGTGGAGGCGTCAGGGAACGCCACGGCCCCGCGGGGCACGAAAGGGGTCGTGATGCCGGGAGGCAGGCTCACCCAGCAGGAGCGCCAGCAGATAGCGGTGGGGCTGGCCGACGGCCTCGCCTACGCGGAGATCGCGCGCCGCCTCGACCGTCCGACCTCCACGATCACGCGCGAGGTGATGCGCAACGGCGGCCCCACCGGCTACCGCGCCGACCTGGCCCACCACGCCACCCAGCGCCGCACCCGGCGGCGCACCCAGACCGCGGCCCGGGGGACGCGGGCGGCACAGCAGCCCTACGGACGCGACGCCGAGGCGGTGCAGGAGTTCCAGGAGACCCTCACCACCGTCATCATGACGTCGGGCCTGCCCAAGATGACGGCCCGGGTGCTGAGCTGCCTCTACACCGCCGACACCAGCCTCACCGCCTCCGAACTCGCCGAGCAGCTCCAGGTCAGCCCCGCGTCCATCTCCAAGGCGGTCACGCTCCTCGCGGGCCTGGACCTCATCCGCCGGGAGAGCGACGGCCGGCGCGATCGCTACGTCGTCGACAACGACCTCTGGTACCAGTCGATGATCCGCAGCATCCGGGACAACGACCGCTTCAGCGAGGCCGCGCGGCAGGGCGTCGCCGTCCTCGGCCGCGGCACCCCGGCCGCCACCCGCCTGGAGAACGCCGCCCGCTTCCTCGACTTCGTCAGCGAAAGCCTGAACCGGGCCGTGGAGCAGGCCCGCGACGTCCTCTACACCAAGCCTGAAACACCCCCGGCCGCCGAGCGGGAACCGGCACCGGACCGCGGTTAGGGCCGTCCCTGGCGCCCCGGCCGGACGCGGGCGGCGCCATCGCGGCCCGTGGCGCGGTTCACACGAGCGGCCTGTAAGAAAGGCGCGGCCGCCGGTGTCTCGTGTGCGTCAGGAGGCCCCGCGATCGATTCGCGCGGCACGCCGCACCACGAGTGAGGACGAAGTCATGGCGACCACGAAGGCGCCCGCGCCGCCGGCCGGCTCGCGCCGCTGGGCCGCGCTGCCGTTCATCGGCCTGGCCCAGCTAATGATCGTGCTTGACGGGACGGTCGTGAACATCGCGCTGCCGTCGCTCCAGCAGGACCTGCGGATCTCCGACGGCGACCGGCAGTGGATCATCACGGCGTACACGCTGGCGTTCGGGAGCCTGCTGCTGCTCGGCGGCCGGATCGCCGACTACACCGGCCGCAAGCGGGCGTTCCTGATCGCCCTCCTCGGCTTCGCCGGCGCGTCGGCGCTCGGCGGCGCGGCGGCCGACTTCGAGATGCTGCTGACGGCCCGCGCCCTGCAGGGCGGGTTCGGCGCGCTGCTCGGGCCGTCCGCGCTGTCGCTGCTGGCCGTCACCTTCACCGGGCCGAAGGACCGCGCCAAGGCGTTCGGGATCTGGGGCGCGATCTCCGCCGCGGGCGGCGCGATCGGGCTGCTGGCCGGCGGGGCGCTGACCGACTACCTGGACTGGCGCTGGTGCCTGTACATCAACATCCCGATCGCCGTGATCGCGGCGGTCGGCGGGTTCGTGATGCTCACCGAGTCCCGGCACCCGGGCTCCGCCCGGTTCGACTTCCTCGGCGTCCTGCCGGTCACCGGCGGGCTGGTCGCGATCGTGTACGCCACCGGCCGGGCCGGGTCGGACGGCTGGGGCTCGGCGAAGGTCATCGGCCTGCTGGCCGCCGGCGCGGTGCTGCTCGGCGCGTTCGCCCTCGTCGAGAGCCGCGTCGCGCAGCCGCTGCTGCCGCTGCGCGTCGTCGCCGACCGGACCCGCGGCGGCGCCTACCTGGCCGTGGGCCTGACCGTCATCGGAATGTTCGGCGCGTTCCTCTTCCTCACGTACTACATGCAGGTGGTCAAGGGATACTCGCCGATCAGGACGGGTGCGGGCTTCCTTCCGATGGCCACGGCGGTGCTGCTGTCGGCCGGCGGTCTCACCACCCGGCTGCTGCCCAGGGTCGCGCCGCGCGCGCTGATCGTCCCCGGCATGCTCGTGAGCTCCGCCGGCATGCTGTGGATGCTCACTCTGGAGCCCGGCACCCACTACGCAGCGGGCGTCCTGGCCGCGCAGCTCCTTCTCGGGTTCGGGGCGGGCATGATCATGCCGGTCGCCCTCGACTACGCCACCCACGGCGTCGGCCAGGGCGACTCCGGCATCGCCTCGGCGACCGTCAACACCGCGCAGCAGATCGGCGGTTCGATCGGCATCGCGCTGCTCAACACCATCGCCACCGCGGCGACCGCGGACTACCTGTCCTCGCACGGCCCGAGCCCGGCCGTCGCCAAGCAGGCACTGGTCGAGGGGTTCGCCGCGGCGGGCGCCTGGTCCGCGGGGATCCTCGTGGTCGGCGCGCTGATCGTCGCCGTCCTGATGAACACCCCGCGCCCCGAGCTCCAGACCGTCTCCGAACACCGGACCGCGCCCGAGGACGCCGGAGTTCCGGGCCTGGCGCCCGGAGCCCCCGCCCACAGCGTCTGATCGGCAGCGACCGCGACCGCCGCCAGACCACGGCAGATAGTCCTGGGGGCACGAGCCTGGTCGGCGGCGGCGCGGCCGCGGTGATGTCAGTCGGCGAGCCTGGCGGCGGCCAGGGGTGAGCGCGCCGCCGGGGCCGCGCAATTCGGGGCGCGTAGGCACCGCGGTCCGCCCAGCGTGGCGAGGGCGGCGAGGATCACATGGCGGTTCCACATCCACTCCATGCGCCGCACGGGCTCAGCCCGGGTCGGGGGCGGGGGGACGGCCTCGCAGGTAGGTCAGGACGGCGAGGACCCGGCGGTGCGTGTCGTCGGTCTGGGGAAGGTCGAGCTTGGCCAGGATGCTGCGGACGTGCTTGCCCACGGTCGCGTCGGTGACGACCAGCCGCCGGGCGATGGCGGCGTTGGAGCGCCCCTCGGCGATCAGCGCGAGCACCTCGTGCTCGCGCGGGGACAGCGCCGCGAGCGGGTCCCGGCGGCGGCCGATGAGCTGCCGGATGACCTTCGGGTCCACCACCGTGCCGCCGTCGAGCACCTGGCGCAGCGCGGCGACGAAGTCGGCGACGTCCACCACCCGGTCCTTGAGCAGGTAGCCGACCCGGCGGCCGTCGCCGGAGTCGAGCAGGTCCGCGGCGTAGCTCAGCTCGACGTACTGGCTGAGCGCCACCACCGCGAGGCCCGGGTCGGCGCGACGCAGCCGCACGGCGGCCCGCAGGCCCTCGTCGGAGAAGCCCGGCGGCATCCGGATGTCGGTGATGACCAGGCCGGGGCGGTGCTCGGCGACGGCCGCGAGCAGGGACTCGGCGTCGTCGACGGCGGCGGCCACGTCGAAGCCGAACCTGGCCAGCAGCCCGGCCAGCCCCTCCCGCAGCAGGACGCCGTCCTCGGCGAGGACTACCCGGACGGCGGTCGGTTCGGTTCGCAAGGCAGCTCCACCCGGACGACGGTCGGCCCCCCGGCGGGACTCGACACGAGCAGTCTGCCGTCGATCACCGCCACCCGGTCGGCGAGGCCGGTCAGCCCGGTGCCGCGGGCCGGGTCGGCGCCGCCCGCGCCCTCGTCGGCGACCTCCACCGTGAGGACGCCGCCGGCGAGGCGCGCGACCACCGCGGCCCGGTCGGCGCCGCTGTGCTTGGCGGCGTTGGTGAGCGCCTCGGCGGCGGCGAAGTAGGCCGTGCTCTCGACCGGGCGGGGAAGCCGTCCGGGCAGGTCGGCCTCGACGGCGACCGCGAGCGGGGACCGGTCGGCCAGCTCGCCCAGCGCCGCCGCCAGGCCCCGGTCGGTAAGGACGCGGGGGTGGATCCCGTGGACGAGTTCCCGCAGCTCGGTCATGAGCAGCTTGGCCTCCGCGTGGGCGTCCGCGACACTGTCGGCCGCCGGGGACCCGGGCGGCAGGTCGACGCGGGCGATCCCGAGCTTCAGGGTGAGCGAGAGCAGCCGCTGCTGGGCGCCGTCGTGTAGGTCGCGCTCGATGCGGCGCCGCTCGGCCTCGAACGCGTCGACCAGCCGGGCGCGGGACCGCGCGACCTCGACCAGTTCGGCCTGGAGCCGTCGCCCCGGGCCGTTGCGCAGGAACGTCCGGGCGAGCGCGCCCTGCGCCGCGGCGACCAGGGCCAGCAGGTACGGGACGGCGGGCAGCAGCACCAGCCCCGCGGCCGTGTAGGGCAGCGCCCCCTCCGGAGTCGCGATCTTCACCGGGCCGAGCACCATCGGCCCGTCGCCGCCGAGCAGGATCAGCGGGGCGGCCACGGCGCCGGACTCGAAGGCCAGCGCGGACAGCAGCGCCGCGTACAGGACGGGGACGGCGGCCGACAGCAGCAGGAAGTAGCCGAGCCCGCGCCAGGTGACCGGCTCGGTGTAGCGGGTGCGGAGCCACGGCAGGACGCCCCGCTCGGGCGGCCGCCGATGCCCCGGACCCGCCGGGCGGGCGTCCACCAGGCGGAGCCGGCGCCGTTCCAGCCCGGTCAGCGGGATGGTCACCGCCGGCCCGAGCCCGGCG
Source organism: Actinomadura sp. NPDC049753 (assembly GCF_040674655.1). Lineage (NCBI taxonomy): Bacteria > Bacillati > Actinomycetota > Actinomycetes > Streptosporangiales > Thermomonosporaceae > Actinomadura > Actinomadura sp. NPDC049753. The sequence goes on from NZ_JBFARL010000023.1 coordinate 33,200, forward strand.
ACCAGCAGGAGGCCGAGGACGGCCGGCAGCGCGCGCTCGCCGAGCGCGGCGTCCGAGGCGGCGGCCAGGAGCAGCGGCGTCCCGAGCAGCGCCAGCGGCAGTCCCGCCGCGACCACGACGACAACGGTCGACAGCAGGTAGCCGGCGGCGCGCCAGGGCCAGGCCGTCAGCAGGAACCCGCGGCGTCCCATCGCGGCCAGCAGGGTGGGCGGCGGGTCGTTCGGCACAGGCGTACGCTAGCCGACCCCGCGCCGTGCCCGACCCGCGCGAACGCCGAGGTAGTGCTGGGCATACCTCCAAGTTGGTGGACCACCGTGATGCGGTCGCCGGTGCCCCGGCGGTGGGATCGGAGCATGAGACGAAAGCTCCCCGCACGGGTCATCGCGCCCCTGGCCTGCGCCACCGCCGCGGCGCTGATCGCCGGGCTCGGACACGCCTGGCCCCGTCCCGCCCCTGCCGCCGCACAGGCGGCGTCCCTCAGGACCGCGGGCTGGTCGCAGAGCTGGGGCGCGGCGATGCAGCGCCCGCTCGCCGGCGGCGAGGACGAGGGCCCGAACTGGTCGGTGGAAGGCTTCGGCGACCACTCGCTGCGCCAGGTCGTCCGGCTCAGCGCGGGCGGTGCTCAGGTGCGGATCCGGCTGTCCAACCTGTACGGGACCCGTCCGCTGCGGGTCGCCGCCGCGGCCGTCGCCCGCTCGGCGGGCGGTGCCCAGGCGTGGCCGGGGACCACGGCGGCGCTGAAGTTCGGCGGGACGCGGTCCGCCACCGTGGCGCCGGGCGCCGACATCGTCAGCGATCCGTTGCCACTGGTCACCGCGCCGCTGGAGAAGCTGGCGGTCACGCTGCGGTTCACCGGCGCGACAGGGCCCGCGACCTTCCACCGCTTCACCACCCAGCCCGCCTACCGCGCCTCCGGAGACCACCTGTCCGACGTGGGCGCCGGCGCCTACACCCGCTCCACCGACGCGCTGTACTACCTGGCGGGCGTGGACGTCACCGGCGGGACCGGCGAGAACGGCGCCGGCACGGTGGTCGCCTTCGGGGACTCGCTCATCGACGGCGTCGGAGCCGCCCCCGGCGCCGACGCGCGCCTGCCGGACGCTCTGGCCGAGCGGCTGGCCGCCGCCCGCAGCCCGCTCGGCGTCGTCAACGCGGGCATCGGCGGGAACCGGCTGCGCCACGACTCGGCATGCGCCGGGGAGAAGGCCACCGCCCGGTTCGCCCGCGACGTCCTGGACCGTCCCGGCGTGCGGGCGGTGATCGTCCATCTGGGCGCCAACGACATCCGCGACACTCCCGGCGACCCGTGCCTGCGGCCGGGCGGGCCGGCGACCGCCGCGCAGGTCATCGACGCCCAGCGGCGGCTGGTCCGCGCCGCCCGCGCCCGCGGCCTCACGGTCGTCGGGACGACCATCCTGCCGATGAAGGGCGCCCTGTTCCCGGTGTGGACGCCGCAGGTGGAGAAGAACCGCGACGCCGTCAACCACTGGATCCGGACCGGCGGCGCCTACGACGCCGTCCTGGACGCCGACCGCATCATGGCCGACCCCGCCGACCCCGACCGTCCCCGCCTCTCGTACGTCTACCAGGACGGGCTGCACCCCAACGACGCGGGCTACCAGGCTCTGGCGCGCGGCATCGACCTGCGGGGTCTGCGGTGACGGGCCCCGCGATGACGGGTCCTGCCTCCGCGCCCGCCTCCGCGCCGGTCGCGCCGGTGCAGCTGTACCGGGTGAGCAGGCATTACGGGACGGGAGAAGCGCGAGTGCAGGCGCTGACCGACGTCAGCGTGACCTTCCCGGCCGGGTCCTGGACCGCCGTGATGGGCCCCTCGGGCTCGGGGAAGTCGACCTTGCTGCACTGCGCCGCGGGCCTGGACCGGGTGACGTCCGGACGCGTCCTGCTCGCCGGGCAGGACGTCACCCATGCCACCGACGCGACGCTGACCGGCCTGCGGCGCCGCGCCGTGGGGTTCGTCTTCCAGAACTTCAACCTCATCGCCTCGCTCACCGCCGAGCAGAACGTCGCGCTCCCGCTGAAGCTGGCCGGCGCCCGGCCGTCGCGCCACGACGTGCGGGCCGCCCTCGCCGACGTGGGCCTGGCCGACCGCGCGCGGCACCGTCCGCGCGAGCTGTCGGGCGGGCAGCAGCAGCGGGTGGCGATCGCCCGCGCGATGGTGACGCGGCCTTCGGTGCTGTTCGCGGACGAGCCCACCGGCGCCCTGGACACCGGATCGGCCCGCACCGTCCTGCGGCTGCTGCGCCGCATGGTCGACGCCGCCGGGCAGACCGTCGTGATGGTCACCCACGACCCGGTCGCGGCGGCGAGCGCCGACGCGGTGGTGTTCCTGTCCGACGGCCGGGTCGCGGACCGCCTGATGCGCCCGTCCGCCGCCCAGGTGGCCGAGCGCCTCACCCGGTTGGAGGGCTGACGCGTGCTGCGCATCTCCGCCAGCACCGTCCGGGACCGCTGGCCGCTGTTCGCCGGGGCACTGCTGACCGTCTCCCTGGGTGTCGCGCTGGTCCAGTCGTCGGTGCTCGTGCTGCTCTCGACGGGCGAGCCGAAGATCCCGCCGGGCACCTCGGCCCGGGCGGCCGAGCAGATCCGGGAGGGGTACGTCGGGGCCGCGACGCTGCTGGGCATGGCCACGCCGCTGGCGATGTTCCTGGCGGTGTTCATCGTGGGCTCGACGTTCGCCTTCGCCGTGGAGCAGCGGCGCAAGGACCTGGCCCTGCTGCGCATGCTCGGCGGGAGCCGTCCCCAGCTGGTCGGGCTCCTGCTCGGCGAGGCGTTCCTGCTGGGGCTGGCGGGAAGCGTCCTCGGGATCCTGCTGGGCGTGCCGGGCACCTGGCTCCAGGCCCGGCTGCTGATCCGGATCGGGCTGCTCCCCCGCGACTTCTCCGCGCACTGGTCCGCCGGAATCCTGCTGGTGTCGCCGATCGTGGGGATCGGCGTCGCGGTCTTCGGAGTGCTGTCGGCCTCCTACCGGGCGGCCCGGGTCCGTCCGTTGGACGCCTTGCGGAACGCCCCGCGCGCGACCCGGGTGATGACCGTCGGCCGCTGGCTGTCGGGGGTGTCCTCGCTGGCGCTGACGGTCATGCTGGTCACGGCCGGGCACGGCGCCGACCTGCTCGGCGTCCTGCTGATCGCGATGGGCGTGTCGGTGTTCGGGTCGATCGCCCTCAGCGCGCTGAGCCCCCTCGCCGTCCCGCTCGTCGGCCACGCGCTCGGGACCGTGCTGCGCACCGGCGTGCTCGGCGAGCTGGCGCAGGCGAACCTGCGCGACGCGGTACGGCGCAGCGCCTCGACGGCCGCGCCCGTCATCGTCCTCGTCGGCCTGCTGGTCGGCCTGACCGGCGCGCTGAACTCCCTGGCCCGCGCCACCGGCGCGGACCTCGAACGGATCACCGCCGCCGACCTGGTGGTCACCTCGACCGGAGCCGCCGCGGCCCGGATCCCGCAGGTTGCGGGCGTCGCCCTGGCGTCCCCGCAGAGCCAGGTCGAGATGTCGGTGACGTCCCGGCATCGTGTGGGCCACCGCTCCTACCGGCGGACGCACCATTCGGGCATCACCGCCGTGGACGGCACCGCCTACCGGCGCACCCACCGCCTCACCCTGCGGTCCGGCTCCCTCGACGCGCTGCGCGGACGCACCGTCGCGATCGGCCCCGGCATGGCCGGCGCCGGCGTCCGCAGCGGTACGGTCACGGCGCGGATCGGCTCCCGCGGACTCAAGCTGCGCACGGTCGCGCGCCTGCCGGAGGTCCTGGAGAACGGCGGCGACAACTTCCTGGTGCCGCGCGACCTCGTCCCCGCCGAGATGCTCGCGGACGCGCCCACCGAGACCCTGGTCCAGGTCGCACCCGGCACGTCGCCGCGGGCCGTCGCCTCGCGGATCCACGCCGCCAAGCTCGGCGAGGTGCGAACCCTGCGCCGGTGGGCCGACGCCAGGGTCGCGGAGCAGCAGCGCGGCACCACGGGGATCATGTCCGTCCTGATGGGCATGTCCGGCCTGTACGCGGCCATCGCGGTCGTCAACGCCGTCGTGATCGCCGCCGCCGAGCGCCGCACCGAGTTCGCCGTCGCCCGCGCCACCGGCCTGACCCGCGCCCAGGTCGTCCGGATGGCCGTCATCGAGTCCGCCGCGGTCACCTTCATCGGCCTGTCCCTGGGGGCGGTGGTCGCGGCGGGGGCGTTGGCGGGCTTCTTCCCGGAGATGCAAGGGGTGCGCATCCTCGCCGTGCCGTGGAGCCTGCTCGGCCTGCTGACCGCAGCCTCTCTGGCCATCACCGCCGCGGCCGCCGCCCTGACCGCGATGGCCGCCACCAGGCCGGCCCCCACGGCCCTGGTCGCCGCCCGCGAATAGACCCCGGGCTCGGGCCGGTGCGGCGGACATCGAGGTGGAAAAAGGTTGGAGTAAGGCGGCACCGCGCTGATACCGTCGCGCTCGACCGTGAAGACGTCGCTAGGAGGTGAGACCCGTGAACCCTGTCACCCATGGGTGCTCCCTCAGCCCGTCACGGTCCGGCGGCTGACAGTCGGTGTCGCCAGGAGCGCCTGAGATCGAGGCACTCCTGAAGGAGACTCCGATGAACACGAAGCCTTACACATCCGGCCTGAGCGAGAACGCGGTGAAGATCACGCGCGTCGCGGACAGGCATTGGCACGCACTGGAAGACGACCTGGTGGTCGGCCGCGGGTATGCGGAACACCGGCCCGACGGGCGCCTGTTCGTCAGCATCGACGCCTGGCACGACGCCGCGTTCGACCGGCTCGCCGAGGCGATGCCGGCGGAACTCCCGGCGCCGCTGTACACGGTGGTCGACGAAGCCGACGTCGAACTGACGGCCCGATGGCGGCGGGCCGGTTTCAGGATCCGGCGCCGCGAGTGGGAGTACGTCGTCCCGACCGACCCGCGGGCGACGGGGCTCGGAGGAGTCCTGCCGCCTCCGGGCGTGACGGTCGTCCCCGCCGGTCAGGCGGACGAGGACCTGCTGCGGGCCGTGGACCGCGCCATCCGTGACGAGGTCGAGGCGACCGCCGGGTGGTGGCAGTCGATGCCCGCGGAGGTGCTTCCCCGCCCCGCGGACGACACCATCGTCGACCCGTCGAAGTACGCGGTGGCCGCGGCGCCGGACCGCTACCTGGGACTGATCCGGGTGGTGACGGTCAGACGGCCGCGCATCGGGCTGGTCGCGGTCCGGGCCGGCGAGCAGCGTCGCGGCATCGCGCGTGCCCTGCTGGCCCACGCACTGGAGACGCTCCACCATTCCGGTTTCGACGCGGCCTGGGCCGAGGTCCAGGAGTCCAACCGGGCGGCCTCGGCACTGGTCGAGGGCATCGGGGCCCGATCGGTGAGCAGCAACCTGGAGCTCGTGCGATGACGAGGAACAAGCACGGCCTCGAACTCGAAGGCAAGGTCGTCGAGTGCCTTCGCGCCGCCATGTTCACCGTTGAGTTCGAGGGCGGCCACCGGGTGCTCGCGCACATCAGCGGCAAGATGCGCCAGAACTACATCAAGATCAACCTGGAGGACCGGGTCCTGGTGGAGCTCTCCCCGTACGACCTGACCCGCGGCCGGATCGTCTTCCGCTACAGGAACTGACGGCGACCGGCACCTCCCGATAGCCGACCTGGGGTCCCGGCCACGGCGTTCTCTCGTGGCCGGGGCCTGTCCTCCGGCGCCAGGCCATGCGGCGGCATCTGTTCATCGGTTGTTCGTCCAGCGAACGCTGATCACCAGGATTCGGCCGGATTACCGTCAATCCTGCTGTCCCCCCCGGTGTTACGCGCTATCCGATGGCAGTGCACCCATCACGAAGAGGAAAACGAACGTGAAGACAACCCTTCACCGTCTGGCGGTCCCCGTCTCCGCAGTGACGCTGAGTGTGGCGGGAAGCCTGCTGGCCACGGCTCCGGCCCACGCTTCGGGATACACGACGTCCGACATCTGCGGCAGCGGATACCAGACCGTGCGCAGTTACAACGTGTCCTACCAGACGGTCACCGGGGCCTACCGGAAGCTCGGCACGGTGTATCTGGGCTACAACTCCGGCAACGGCTACAACTGCGCGTACACCCTGAAGGACCCCGCTCTCGCGGAGAACAACTTCTGGGGCTACCCCACGTGGACCGGGGTCAAGCTGCTGACCGAGAACTCCACTTGGGCCACGGACTACGGCAATTACAAGTACTACGCCGGGCCGGTCTACCGGTACGGCCGTGACCGGTGCACGAAGCTCGTGGCCGACGTGTCCAATAACAGCGGCATCAGCGCGCACTTCGCCTCCGGCTGGATCGCCTGCGGCTGACCGCGGCGTGCACGGCAGCGAGATCGCCACCACGACCGCACCGCCGGCCGACACCACCGGCAGGCGGGCGTTGTGCCGGTTCTTGGCGTCGCGCGCCCTTGCCCTCCGGGCCCATCCAGGCGGGCATCTTCCACAGTGACGGGGAGGGCAGGGGGATGCGCTCTGCCCTCCCCGCCGTGTCAAGCCGACTCGGTGGGGAGACCGGCCTCCACCCAGTCCTGGATGCCCTCGCGGTACTTGCGGACGTTGGTGTAGCCGAGCGCGGTGAGCCGATCGGCGACCTGTCCGCTGTTGGCGCACGCCGGGTTGGAGCAGTAGGTGACGATCGCGGCGTCGCGGTCGGGCAGCAGGGTCGGCGCCTGGGCGTTGACGTCGGCGAAGACCAGTTCGAGGGCACCGGGCAGGTGCTGCTTGGCGTAGTACTCGCCGCCCAGGGTGTCGAGGACGGTCACGGTGCCCGCTTCGATCGCTGCCTTCAGCTCGTCGCGGGTGATGAGTGCGGTCATGCCAGTACCCTCCAAGGAATAGGACTGTGGTCCGGTTATTCATGGATAGTAACCGGACCACAGTCCGCTTGCAATGGAAGTCGGAAGAACCGAGCCGGCGACCTGCCGATGTTGAGCCCGCCCGTCCGGCGAGGCGGGGGAAGCGCGGTCGCACCCCAGGGGGTCGGGTGCGCCCACTCGCCGGACGGACGGGGGTTCTAGAGGGCGAGCCGCGCCCAGACGACCTTGCCGCGACCGCCGTTGAGGCGCCGGTATCCGCAGCCGCCGGTCGCCAGGAGCCGCACCATCATCAGGCCCCGCCCGCCCTCGGCCTCCACATCGGTGTCCGGCACCACCGGCGGCGCATGGGACGGGTCCCACACCCGGAACTCGACGGCGCCGTCCAGGAGCGTGACCCACGCCTGGACCTCATGCCCCTCGACAGCGTGCACCACGGCGTTCGTCGCCAGCTCCGACATGATCGTCCGCCCGACATAGTCGAGCCGCGCCAACCCCCACGCCTCACACGCCTGCGACACCAGCGACCGCGTCAGATACACGCTCTCCGGATAAGCCCGCCAGCGAAGCGCGAACTCATTCGACGCCTTTGACGAAAGCTTGTCCCGCATGTCCCGAATGCCATTCATCCCGGGCCACCCTTTCGCGACTATTCCCTGGCGAGAGAATGCCGCCTCCGGATACAGTTAGCGTCATTCAATCAATCAATCTGTACTTTGAGGATCTTGAATGCCTTCCGCGAACGACCTTGATCCAGACAACGACCACTGGCACTGGCTTGCCTCTGACCTGCGCATATGGCGCACGGAAAGGAACATGACACAGGAAGCTCTTGGAGGACTTCTGAGTGTGACCAAATCTCACGTTTCGAACTGGGAATCGGGCCGCGAAAATCTACCCATGAAGCACGCCGAAACTTTGGATCTAATTTGGCGCACTCGCGGCCACTTTGCCCGACTTCGACGGTTAGCCGAGAGAACGCACGACCCAGGCTGGTGGTCCCAATACACTCCCTTGGAGGCGAAAGCGACCTGTGTGAGCTACTGGGCACTCGCGATCATCCCCGGGCTGCTCCAGACCGAGGACTACGCCCGAACGCTGCTTGAAGACGGCCAGATCATTGAGAACGTCGAAGCGGCCGTTGCCGCACGCATGGCAAGGCAAGCGGTCCTCGAACGCGAGAAGCCTCCCGAGCTGCGCATCCTTCTCAACGAGGCGGCGTTAGAACAACCGGTCGGCGGACCTGAGGTCATGCGGCAACAGCTCGCCCATCTGATAGCCCTCAGCCACAGACGAAACGTCATCCTTCGCACTGTGCCCCGCAACGTGGGAGCGCATATCGGCCTGGACGGCTCGTTCACCCTTCTGAGCGGAGGAAACTGGTCTGCGGCCTACATGGAGGCGAACACAGGTGGCAGACTGACGCACGACCCCACGATGCTTGACGACTTCGTAAGGCGCTTCGACCTCATAGGCTCGGAAGCCTTGTCAGCGTCCGCCTCACGGAGTCACGTCGCCCGGATTATGGAGGCCATGAAGTGATCGAATGGCGGAAGGCCAGCCGGAGCAACGCGTCCGGAAACGAATGCGTCGAGGTTGCCGCTCTCGCGGAGGGACGCGGCATCAGGGACAGCAAGGCACCCGACACCGGCCACCTCACCCTCTCCCCCACGAGCTTCACCCAGCTCATCATCCGTGTGAAGCGCGGCGACCTGGACGTCTGACGCTCCCGCCCCCGGCCGAACGGGTCAGCAGAGCCGGGCAGATCTTGCACCGAACGACCCAAGTCCGGACGTCGGTCACGGCAGCATCGCCAGGGCAAGCAGTGCTCCCGGCATGCCTCCACTCGCGTGGGGCGGCGAGTAGTGTCGCCGGGGTGTCCGAGGACGACTTCACCATCAGGCTTACGTTCGATCAGGCGTTGGTGCTCTCCGACTGGCTCGACCGCATGGAGACCAACGACGAGTTCGACGCGCTGGTGAACGAGGACCGGGCGGTGTGGTCGCCGATCCTCAAGATCTCGGGGACGTTGGCCACGTCGCTGGGGGAGATCTTCCTGCCGGACTACACCGCTCGCCTGGACGCCGCCCGAGAGCGGCTCAAGGACACCCTCGGCGATCTCGGCCGGCCACCGGCGGATCCTTGACGGACAGGCTCCCTCAGGGGGCGCCCAACTCACGATCACGGCTTCGGCTGTGGTCCCGGTCTCGCATACCCGTCGCCGGCTGCTCGGCCGGCACCCGTCGGCGCTGGTTCCGGAAAGAATCTGAGATTTCGTCGTCGCGGATGTCGAGAACGCGGGGCCGGCTCCGTCCCGGGGGCACGAGCAGCCGAGAACGGCCGCTCGACGACGCCGACACGGGAGCGACGACCATGGAGCAGCACGAGATCACCGAGATCCTCGACCGGCCGTACAGCCAGGAGCTGCTGGCGCGTGATGTGACGCGGCTGGCCTACGTGGCGAAGGACGGCACGCCTCGCAACGTGCCGATCGCGTTCACCTGGAACGGCTCGGAGATCGTCATGTGCACCAGCAGGAACGCCCCGAAGCTGGGGTCCCTGCGTGAGCGGCCCGAGGTGGCGCTGACGATCGACACCGAGGTGCACCCGCCGAAGATCCTGCTCATCCGGGGGCGCGCCGAGCTCGACGTCGTCGACGGCATCCCGGAGGAGTTCCTCCAGATGAACGGCAGCTACGAGATGACGCCCGAGCAGCGCGTCGAGTGGGAGGCCGAGGTCCGCTCCCTCTACGACGGCATGGTCCGGATCGTCGTCACCCCGACCTGGGTGAAGCTCATCGACTTCGAGACCACGCTGCCCAGCGCGGTCGAGGAGCTGGCGCGGCAGCGGGCCGAACGCCAGAACGCCTGATTCACCGACGTGAGCCGTGGCAGGCGCAGGCATTTCACCCGGACGTGTCCCGGTCCGCCGCCGTCCGCAGGCGGATTTCGTCGGCGGCTCCGAGCGCGAGTGCGACGACGTCCCCGGCGCTCGCGCCGCTTTGCCAGGCTTCCGTGTACGCCTGAGGCTCCAGGTGCTCGCGCACCCGGTTCTCGGTACGGGTGTGGTGAAGGTGGAAGGGGCGCAGGCCGGTGAGCGCGGCGCCGGTCACCTGGCGCTGGCGGTGCGCGGCGCCCAGCAGGCGGGCGGCGTGATGGTGGTGCCCGAGCACGCCCGCCGTCCAGGCGAGCGTCTCCATGCCCCATGCGGGGCCCCAGCGGTCGTCCATGGCCCGTTGCCGCAGGAGGGCGTCGCAGAGGGGTGTCAGCGCACCCGCGGGGTCGCCGTGCAGGAGTTCGGTGAGGCCCGTGAGCCATTGGGCCCAGGTGCGCGCCCACCCGGCTCCCGAGGCGACGGCCTCGGCGACGTAGGTCTCGCGCGCGGCCACGGCGACGCTCTGGTCTCCGAGGAACGCGGCCGCCATCGCCCAGAACATGGTGGCCATGTGGGCGTCCCCGGTGAGGCCCGCGGCCCTCAGCCCCTCACGCGCCCGGGCCAGCCGCTCGATGCAGGCGGGGTCGTCGCGGGCCAGGAGCGCGTGGACGCCCTCGACATAGGCCATGGCGGGAGCCCGCACGTCCTGGTCGCCTTGGCGGCACTCGTCCATGAGCGTCTCGGCGGCCCTCTGGTCCCCCTGAATGGACGCGATGAAGGTCTTCATGGCCGTCACCGTGACCGTCGTCTCGCGGATGCCGGGACCGGCCGAGAGGCTGTCGAGCCAGTGGCGCGCCTCGCCCAGCGTGCCGCTGAAGAACCATGACCGGGTGCGCGTGAGGTCGGCGGCGATGTCCGCACCGGTCCGGGCGCGGTCCGGGCGGTCGACGCAGAACCCCAGGGCGGCGCGGAAGTTGGGCAGTTCCGTGCGCAGCCGGTCCAGCCATTCGACTTCTCGCGGGCTGCACCAGTCCGCGGCTGCGCCCGCGGCGAGGGCGTGGAAATGGTCGCTGTGGCGGATGCGGTAGTCGGTGGCGTCGCCGTCCCTCTGAAGCAGGTCCAGCCCGTACTGGCGGATGGTTTCGAGCAACCGGTAGCGCGCCGAGCGGCCGCCGCCGTCGACCACCACGACGGACTTGTGGATGAGGCCCGTGATCAGGTCGAGCACGTCGGCCCGCTCGATGCCGTCGCCCGCGCACACCGCCTCGGCCGCCTTGAGGTCGAAACCGCCGGTGAAGACCGACAGCCGCGTCCAGAGCATGCGCTCGCAGGGCGTGCACAGGTTGTAGCTCAGGTCCATGACCCCGCGCAGCGTCCTGCGGTGACGGTCGGAGGCGGGCCCCCGAGGGTCGGACAGGAGACGGAAGCGGTCCTCCAGCCGCTCCAGGATCTCCTCGACGGTGAGGGAGGTCAGGCGGACCGCCGCCAGTTCGATGGCCAGCGGGATGCCGTCCAGGCGCCGGCAGAGTTCGGCGGCCGAACCGCCGTCCCGCAGGGGTGCGGCGCAGGCCGCCGCCCGGTCGCTCAGCAGCCGGACGGCCTCGCATGCGCCCCCGTCGCCGCCGGGCCGGAGCGTCAGGCCGGAAACGAGGAGGACGTGCTCGCCCGGCACACCCAGCCGCTCGCGGCTGGTGGCGAGCACCCGGAGACCCGGCGCCGCGCACAGCAGCCGCTGGACGAGCCGCGCCACCGCGTCGACCAGGTGCTCGCAGTTGTCGAGCACGAGCAGCAGGTCCCGATCGCGCACGTGGTCGGCCAGGGCGTCCATCGCGGAGCGCACCGACTGGTCGCGGAGCCCGAGCGCCTCGGCGACGGCGCGGGCCACGAGCGTCGAGTCCGTCAGCGCGGCGAGGTCGGCCAGCCACACCCCGTCGGGGAAGTGGGACCTCGCCTGCCCGGCGGCGCGCAGAGCCATCCGCGTCTTGCCGACTCCGCCGACTCCGGTCAGGGTGACCAGGCGCGACGCGCGCAGCAGGCGCCGCGTCTCGGCCAGTTCCCTCTCCCGGCCGACGAAGGACGTCGTCTCGGCGGGCAGGTGGCCGCCTCCCCCCGGTGACGGGCGGCGGGTCGCGGCGAGCTCCGGGGCGGAGGCGAGGATCCGCCGGTGCAGCGTCCGGAGTTCGTCGCCGGGGTCGATCCCCAGCTCTTCGGCGAGGTGCCGGCTGACCTCGCGGTAGCGCTCCAGCGCCTCTCCCTGCCTGCCGCACCGGTAGAGGGCCAGCATCAGCTGCGCCCAGAAGCGCTCCCGGAACGGGTGGCGTCCGGTCAGTCGCCGCAGCTCCGGAAGCACGTCGGCGGGACGTCCGCACTGCATGACCGCGTCGATCCACCGCTCCTGCGCGGCGAGATGCCGTTCGCTCAGCGCCGGGACGACGTCCTGGAACTGCTCCGCGGGCAGGTCGGCCAAGGGTTCGCCCCTCCAGAGCGCGAGCGCCTCGCCGAGCAGCTCCGCCGCGCGCTCGTGATCGCCCGCGGACGACGCGGCGGCACCCTGCCGGACGAGGGCGTCGAACCGGCGCGCGTCCACGGCGTCGGGCGGGACCTTGATCATGTACCCGCGGCGATCGGTCACCACGACGTCCGGGCCGAGCGTCCGGCGGAGTCGCAGGACGTAGTTCTGGACGGCGTTGCGCGCGCCGCGCGGCGGGTCCTCGCCCCACAGCCGGCGCGCGAGGGCGTCGACCGAGACGATCCGGCCCGCGTCGATGAGCAGCGCCGCCAGGATGGAGCGTTGCCGACCGGCGCCGATCGGCACGCGCACGCCGTCGCGCGCGACCTCGAGAGGCCCCAAGATCCCGAATTCGTACCGGGCGTTCACTGTCCCAAGTTATAACGATGGGTTAGTAAACGCCTACGCTCCGCGTCGAGAAGCCGGTCGCGGGGCGGGCGACCGCCGCCCGCACGCCCGAGGTCACCGGCGACGCCCGTGTCAGAATCCTCGGCATGAGCCCCCCGTCCCTCACCGAGCGCAGGCCGCCCTGGGTCGTCTTCACCTCCGGTGACGACCCGTGGGTGGCCGCCGAAACGGCGGCGCTCCAAGAACAGGGCGGGCTCGTCTTCCGGCTGGACGGTCGAGAACTGCTCCAACCGGCGTCACTGTTCCGCGCCTTCGCCCGGGAATTGTCCTTCCTCGGCTATTTCGGCCACAACTGGGACGCGCTCGTGGACTGCCTGCACGATTGGCACGGCCCGGGGCACGGCGAGCAGGACGTCGCCATCCTCGTCGACAACGCCGACGAGTTGTCCGGTGCGGAGTTCCTGGGCCTGCTCGTCTCGGTGCTCTGCCAGGCGGCCTGGAAGGCGAATCTGCAACTCGACGCCGACGGGGTCCCGCACGAGAACGGGAAGCCGTTCGCCTTGCACTTCGTGCTGCTGCTCGACCGCACTCCGCCCGCCGTCTTCGCCGAGGCGGCGGCGAGCGGCAGGGACGTCGAGGTGACCGTCGAAGGCGGACGCCTGGCCGCCACACTCGCCGCTGAGGACGATCCCTGACGAGGAGCCTGCGGTCGCGGGCCTGGAAGTGGCCGAAGGCGACGTCACCGAGGCGGCCGGGGCCGTCATCTCGAAGATTGGTCCCCGGCGGCACGGGAATTCCGTTGGACCAACGCGGAACGATCACAATTAGCGACCATGATCTACCTCAATGCTACTCTCAAGGACCGGGTCGCCCCCGAGAGGACGCCGCAACCCAAAAGTAGTTAAGCACCGTTCGACCGGCCGTTAAGTGCAACCATTTTCGTTGCCGACTCGTGATGTTGTTCTCTTGATCATATTTGGTACCGTTCCCCGGATGGCGAAAGCCAGCGCGCGGACTGATCTCCTGCATCCGCGCAAGGAAACCCCTGGGGGGCACGTATGAAGACGGCTCTGCGCCGTACAGTGCTGTCGTTGTCAGCACTCACCGTCACCACTGTCGGAACCCTGTCCCTCATGAGTCCAGCGAACGCCGCCGCGGCCTACTCGGTGCCAGGTGTCTGCGGCAGCAGCTACAAAGAAGTGCGAAGCATCGCTCTCTCGGGCTACAACAAGACCGCCGACGGTTGGGGCACCGTCGCATACGTGAAGATCGGCTACAACGCCAGCAACGGCAAGAATTGCGCCTTCACGCAAAAGTCGACGACGAACCACAGCTACGGAAAACTGTCCGAAGTCAGCGTCAAACTGCGGGAGCTGCGGTACAACGGAACCTCTATCGACATCGGCGGGCCCTACCGGTACTACGCGGGACCGGTCTATGTGTCCGCCCGTGACACCTGTATCAATGTCTGGGGCTGGGAAGACTGGGCGGGCTCGTATGACTTCGGCCCGATAGCCTGCGGCTGAGCGCACCGGTCAGTCGCCGTGGTCGCACTGTCGTCGGCAGTGCGACCACATCGGTGTCCGCGCACCCACACTGAAGCAGTGCCGGGAGGAACCGGCCCCCGCCCCGGTCGGAGCGTGAGCCGGTCACGTGGCGAAGCCCGGCCACGAGGGTCATGGCGGGGCTCAGGCGGGAGACACGCCCCGGACCGGGTCCTCCAGGAGGACCTCGCCCCAGCAGGCCGTGCCCTCGTCGGTCCGGTGGCTGCCGTGCTGGCAGCCGTCCGAGCCGGTCCAGATCTGTGCCACCACCTGCCGGGGGCTGAACTCCTTCGGCACCGCGTCGTGCACGGTGATCCTCGCGAGCCGCCGTCCGTCCTTGGTCAGCACCTTGCAGTCGAGCCTGACGCCACCCGGAAGCACGGGGTCCTCGTCGGCGTCGATGCCGTGGGAACGCGCGGCGAACCGGAGCAGGTCCCTCGCCCGCAGTCGCGCCCGGACGACCGGCTGGTCGCCGGCCCCGTGCTGCTGGATGAAGATCTGAAGCAGCGTGAGGAAGTTCTCGGCCGAGAGGCCCTCGGCCCCGGCGGAAGCAGTGAGAGTCGGCGCCTTTTCGTTGTTGGAGGCCCCCATGGGGATCCTCTCCTTCCGGTTGTGATTTGCGGATGATTCGAGTCCTGGACTCGTGGAATATCGTCCGTACGCACTCAGGAGGCGGCAAGGGAACGCACGATGTCGCGATGTTGAACGGTCGGGGGGCCGCGAGGCAGGTCCCTGCCGGTCCGCCCTGACAGGCTTGAGCCGGCCAGCCCGGCGAGGTGCGAGTGCTCGTGGAACGGGAAAGCGTCCCGGCGTCGGGCGGCACGATGCCGCCTGCGGCCCCGTCAGGAGACGGAGGAACCGGCGGGCGAGTGGAGTCCGCCGCCCACGATGGGAACGGCCCCGCCCACCAGCGGGCGCAGCCGGTCCTTGTGGACCTCGGCGATGACGACCTTGTTGACGTTCACCGCCTCGGCGACCTTGAAGTCGACCAGGAGGCCGGCGACTCGCTTTGGCGACCCAGCCGGGAAGCGAAAAGCGCCGGGCCATTGATCGGCCCGGCGCTCCTGGTCGTCCTTCGCGAGTGTCAGATGCGGGTCATGGTGGACGTGTACCCGCCGCCGCCCGGGTAGGTCCATCCGCCGGTGAGGGTGGCGCCGTCAGGGCTGAAGGTGCCCTCGAAGTAGGCCGGGCTGCCCTTGGCTCCGCCCCAGATGGTCAGTTTGTCGCCGGTCAGCTCGTAGACGTAGTCGAAGGTGTTGCCGAACGAGTCGTAGTACCGCGACATCACGTCCTCGCCGGCGGGCTCGCCGAACGGGCGGAGATTGCCGATCACTTCCATGCCGGTGGCGGGCTCGCCGAACTGGATGAGGTCGACGTGCTGGAGCAGGAAGTAGCGGCCGGGCATCCACTCGTAGCGGACGGTCCCCTCGGCCCCGCCGGTGACCTTCCAGGTGCCGACCAGGCGGTCGAGAGCCTGCACCTCGGCGCTCGGCTGGGCGCTCTCGTCCGGGCGGGTCTCAGACATCATGTCCTCCTCTGTGTGGATGTTCGCCGGTACCTCGGAGCGGACGTCGGCCTCTGGACATGGGAGAGCTGTGATGTAGGTCACTCGGCGAGGGTGTCGAGAATCCGGCCCCGGTCCCGAGGTAGCGGCGAGAACCGCGGGAACTCGGCTCGTGCACTCTTGGACCAAGGGGAGGATCGCCATGAAGTACCTGCTGCTCAGCTACACCCCGGCCGCCGCCTGGGACGCCGCCACCGCCGACGCTCCGTCGGAGGAGGCGCTCGCCGCGTTCGCCGAGTATCAGAAGTTCGAGGGGGAACTGACCGACACCGGCGAGTTCGTCACCAGCGAGGGGCTCGGCCACCCGGTAGTCAGCACGACGGTGCGCAGGGCACCGGACGGCGTCGTCGCGACCGACGGGCCGTTCGCCGAGCTCAAGGAGGTCCTGGCCAGCTTCGCCGTGATCGACGTGGCGGGCCGCGAACGCGCCGTGGAGATCGCTTCGCGGATCGTGGAGGTGCTCGGCGAGCCGATCGAGATCCGGCCGATCATGGGGGAGGAGTTCGGGGCGTGAACGGCGACGTCGAGCATCTGCTGCGCACGGAGGCCCCGCAGGTGCTCGGCGCCCTGGTGCGGCGCTTCGGACGCTTCGACATCGCCGAGGACGCCGTCCAGGAGGCCCTGCTGGCGGCAAGCGAGGACTGGCCTGCCCGGGGCGTGCCGGAAGACCCGCGGAGCTGGCTGATCAGGATCGGTTACCGGCGCATGGTGGACCTGCTCCGCTCCGACCAGGCCCGGCGCCGGCGGGAGCACGAGGCCGGGGCGACCGAGCTGGCGATGCGGGCGCCGGCCCGTCGAGCCGGTCCCCCGCCGGAGGTCGATGACAGCCTCACGCTGCTGATGCTGTGCTGCCACCCCGCGCTGAGCACCACGTCCCAGGTCGCGCTCACGCTGCGCGCGGTCGGCGGCCTGACGACCGCCGAGATCGCGCACGCCCACGGCACGACCGAGGCCGCCATGGGGACGCGGATCAGCCGTGCCAAGCAACGGCTGGCCCGCGCCGGCGCCCGCTTCACTCCCCCGACCGACGCCGACCGGGACGCGCGGACGGCCACCGTGATGCGGGTGCTCTACCTCGTCTTCAACGAGGGCTACACGGCCACGGCCGGACGTGCGCTCGCCCGCGTCGACCTGACGCGGGAGGCGATCCGGCTGGCCCGCATGCTCCGCGCCTCGCTCCCCGACGACGCCGAGGCGACGGGCCTGCTGGCGTTGATGCTCCTCACCGATTCCCGGCGCCGGGCCCGCACCGGCGCCGACCACGAACTGGTGCCGCTGGACGAGCAGGACCGCACGCTCTGGGACCCGGACCTGATCCGCGAGGGCACCGAGCTGATCGACGGCGTCTGGAACCGCGGCGCGGCGGGCCCCTACCGCCTTCAGGCGGCCATCGCCGCCGTGCACGCGGCGGCCGCGTCGCCGGAGGAGACCGACTGGCCGCAGATCGCGATGCTGTACCTCTGGCTCGAACGCCTCACGCCCACCGCGCCGATCCGGCTCAGCCGCGTGGTGGCGGTCGCCCGAGCGTACGGACCGGCCCGGGGCCTGGCCCTCCTGGACGACCTCAACAGCCGGCACGGCCTGGACCGCGACCCCCTGACGCGGCAACGCGAGCGCGCGGTGCGCGCCCACCTTCTGCAGATGACGGGCGACAACGCGTCCGCCTCCGCTTTGTATCGCCAGGCGGCCGCCCTGACCGAGAACCAGGTGGAGCGGCGCTACCTGCTCGGCAAGGCCGACCGCCTCGACTGACCGCGGCATGCCCGACCGCAGCGGGGACGGCGGTCGCGAATCCGGCTCGGTATCGAGATATCGTGGTCTGTCGTTTCGACTGGTGAGGGAGATGGCTGATGGCCGCGGCGGCGGAGTTGGGGTCGGAGGAACTGATCGATGTGTTCAAGGCCCTGGGCAACCCTGCCCGATTGCAGATCATGCAGTGGCTGAAGGACCCCGAGCGGCACTTCGGCGAGTGGGAGCCGATCGCGGACCGCGAGGAGGTCGGCGTGTGCGTCACGCACATCCAGGCCAAGACGGGGCTCGCCCAGTCGACCGTCTCCAGCTACATGAGCACGCTCGAACGGGCCGGGCTCGTGCGTGCGACCCGGGTGGGCAAGTGGACCCACTACCGGCGGGACGAGGGGCGGCTGGCGCGGCTGGCGGAGGCGCTCACCATCACCATCTGATTGACGAATCGCGATATGTCGATATGATTTTCCCATGTCGACCTCGGATGTCGCTCCCCTCGCCCTGATCGTCCACGCTCATCCCGAGCCCCGCTCGTTCAGCACCGCCCAGATGACCACCGCGGCCCAGGCCCTGCGCGAGGCCGGATACCGCGTCGACGTCCTCGACCTCTACTCCGACGCCTGGGCCCCGACCCTCGCCCGTGACGACTTCCCACCGGTGGAAGGCCACTTCAAGCCGCAGGCCGAGCAGATGCGCGCGGTCAGGGAAGGGACGCTCGACGCGACCGTCCAGGCTCACCTCGATCGACTGCTCGCCGCCGACCTGCTCGTGCTGTCGTTCCCGTTGTGGTGGTTCTCGCTGCCCGCGATCCTCAAGGGATGGGTGGACCGTGTCTTCGCCATGGGGGCGGTCTTCGGCGGGGACTACGGTTTGTTCGGCGACGCGGCGCTCGCCGGGAAGCGAGCGATGCTGCTGTTCACGACCGGCGGTCCCAGCGAGATGTTCCAGCCCGGCGTCTTCGGCTCCATGGACGACTTCCTGTTCCACATCCGTCGCGGAATGCTGGAGTTCGTCGGCTACCGGGTGCTCGACCCCGTGGTCACCTATGGACCCGCCCACATGACCGACCAGGAACGAGCGGCGGCGCTGGAGGCGGTCAGGGAGTCCGTCACCCTCATCGCGGCGGAGCCCACGTCACGCGACGCCTCATTGGTGTGAATCGGCCTCGGCGGCGAATCGCAGGATGCGTTCGTTCACCCGATCGGCGCACTGGCCCGAGATGGCGTGCGTGGCCTCGGGCCACAGCTCGGCCTGGACGTGAGGGATCAGCTGCCGCGCTCGCTCGTGGGCGGTCGTGGGGTCGTGGATGACGCTGCGGCCGGCGACGATGGCAAGGATCGGCATCGGCAGTGAGCGGAGCTGGTCGTCCTCGAAGAGGGCCGGTTGCGGGGTCGCCTTGCGGTATCCGCGCATCGCGGCGTCGATGACGCGACCGACCGGGTCCGCGAGCGGGTCCGTGCCCTGACCGTCGATGTAGCGGAGGAAGCGGGGCGTCGCCCGCCGGGACAGGCCCGGGATCAGGGTGGGGATCGTGCGCGCGACCAGGGCGAGCGGCATGCGGGCGAGCGTGTTGATGGGGTCGAGCAGGGTCGCCGACGCCACCCGCCGAGGACGTCGGACGGCCAGGTTGCAGGCCGTCCAGCCGCCGAGCGAAACACCGACCAGGTGAGCGCGGGCCAGGCCGAGCCCCTCCAACGTCTGCTCCAGCCATGCGGCCTGGTCGGATGCGTCGCGGATCGGAGCCGTCTGGGCACTGGCTCCCAGGTGGACATGCCGAAGCGGGTCGACCACGAGCGGCGGCGGGCGGAGTTCGCCGAGGCCGTGTGGCGGATCGCGGCGGAGGCCGGGCCGGCCGCCGTGACGATGAGCGCGGTCGCCGCCGAGGCCGGGACGTCCGTCGGCCGGATCCAGCACTACTTCCCCGGCAAGGACGATCTCCTCGCCACGGCCGCCGCGGCGCTCCGCGACCGGATCGACCGGCGCGTCCGGAATGCGCTCGGGCGCGTTCCCGATCATGCGAACCCGACGGCCACGCTCCACGCGCTGCTCATGGCCCTGCTCCCGGTGGACGAGGAGAGCCGCGCGACGGCACTGGTCGGCGCCGCGTTCTTCCATCACACCCTGCGGCATCCGGAGTCGTCCGCCCGCCACCGCGAGGGGCACGAGCTGATCGTGTCCGCCGTGGCGGACCGGCTCCGGCACGGGGAGACGCCGCCGTCCGGCGACGATGCCGAGCGAGAGGCCCGGCTCCTCGTCGCGCTCGTCCAGGGGCTCGCCACCCAGCTCCTGCTGGGGCACATCACCGCCGACGACGCCGACGTGCTCGTCCGGCAGCAACTCGACCGCCTCCAGGCGACCGGAGCGCCGCCGGCCCGTACCGCCCGCCCCTCCATCTGAGCATGTCGTACCTTTTCCTGTGATCGCCCGTTTTCTGTAATCGACGGGAGGGTGGCGGGGTCTCTTCTGGCGTGGCCGAACGGTTCGGTCCGGTGGCGCGAAGGGATGCGGATGGACGGCGGCGAGGAGCGGCTGGTCGCGGCGGCGCAGGCCGGGGACGCGGCGGCGAGGGAACGGCTGGTGTCGACCTGCCTGCCGCTGGTGTACAACGTCGTCGGCCGGGCGCTGGACGGTCACGCGGACGTGGACGACGTCGTCCAGGACACCATGCTGCGGATGCTGAACGGCCTCGGCGGCCTGCGCGACCCGTCGCGGTTCCGGTCCTGGCTCGTGGCGATCGCGATGAACCAGGTGCGGCGGCGGTGGTCGGCGAACCGGAGGCGGCCCGCCGTCGGCCTGGACGCGGCGCACGAGATCCCCGACCCCGGCGGCGACTTCGTCGAGATCACCATCGTCCGGCTCGGGCTGTCCGGGCAGCGCAAGGAGATCGCCGAGGCCACCCGGTGGCTGGACCCCGCCGACCGCGACCTGCTCTCACTGTGGTGGTCAGAGGTCTCGGGCGAGCTGACGCGCACCGAACTCGCCGCGGCGCTGGACCTGAAGCGGCGCCACGCGGCCGTGCGCGTGAACCGGATGAAGGAGCAGCTGGAGACGGGACGGCTCGTGGTCCGCGCGCTCGCGGCGACACCGCCGTGCCCGGGCCTCGCCGAGGTGACGGCCTCGTGGAACCGGCGGCCCACGCCCGTGTGGCGCAAGCGGATCGCCCGTCACGCGCGCGGCTGCGACGCCTGCGGCGCGCACCGGCGCAGGCTCGCCCCGGCGGAGGTGCTGCTCGCGGGCATGGTCCTCGTCCCGCCCCCGGCCCATCTCTCGGCGGCGGACCTGGCGAACGCCAAGCTGTCGGCCGCGGACGTGGCCCTGCACGCGTCGCGCGGCGCCCGGACGGCGGCGATCGCCGGGACGGCCGCGGTCGCGGCGGTCGCGGCGGCCGTCTGGTTCTTCGCCATGCCCGACGACGAGCGGCCCCCGGCCGCCGCGCTCCCGAGCGCGCCCGCGGCCACCCCGAGCGCGACGCCGACCTCCTCCGAACGTCCGTCGCCCTCCCCGTCCAAGACCCGCCGCTCGCCCAAGCCGCGCAAGACGTCCAAGGCGCCCCTCAGCCCGGGACGTCAGGTCGTCCGCCTCGCCAACATCCAGCGGGCCAGGCACGGGTGCCGTCCCCTGCGCGAGAATCCGAGGCTGACCAGGGCGGCCCAGAGGCACTCCGCCGACATGGCGGCGCGGCGCGTGCTCTCCCACGACGGCGCGGGCGGGCAGGATCCGGGCGCCCGCATCACCGCCGCCGGATACCGGTGGCGGGCCTGGGCGGAGAACATCCAGCAGGGCGCCGCGACGCCGTCCTCGGCGGTGTCGAGCTGGATGACCAGCACCTACCACCGCGCCAACATCCTCAACTGCGACTACACCGAGATCGGCGTGGGCGTCGCATCCGGCCCCGGCGGCCCCTGGTGGACGCAGGACTTCGCCTCGCCCCAGTGAGGCGTGCGCGCCGGGGCGGTTCGCGCCCTTCCCCCGCGCGCACGCCTCCGCACGTCAGCGGGTGCCGAAGTTCTGCGTCCAGTACGGGGTCCCGGACCTGAGCGCGACGCCCACGCCGATGTTCCTGAACCGGCAGTTGAGGATGTTGGCCCGGTGCCCGGAGCTGTTCATCCAGGCGGACATGACGGCGGCGGGCGTCCGCTGGCCGGAGGCGATGTTCTCGCCGTAGGTGGACCAGCGGTAGCCGGCGGCGGTGATCCGGTCGCCGGGGCTCTTGCCGCTGGGGTTGGTGTGGTCGAAGAAGTCGCGGGCGACCATGTCCTCGGAGTGGCCCTGCGCGGCGGCCTGCAGCCGGGAGTCGACCGTCAGGGCGCCGCAGCCGTTCTTGGCGCGCTCGGCGTTGGTCAGGGAGACGACCTGCTGGGCGAGCGTCCCGCCGCCACCCCCGCTGCCGCCGCCGGGCGCCGTCGACCGGGGCGCCGGCGTGACCGGCCGCTTCTTCTTCTGCGGACGCTTCGTGGTGTGCTTCGCGGGCTTCTTCGCGACGGTCGAGCGCTTGGCGGTCTTGGACGCCTTGGGCTTGCCGGCCGTCGCCTTCGTCTTGGCGGGGGACGGGGTGGGCGCGGGGGCCGCGCGGTCGGCGACCGGCCTGGAATCGGCCGGGGCGTCCGAGGGTCCGGTGACGCCGTAGGCGACCCCGGCCGTCAGGGCGACCACGCTCGCGCTCGCGCCGACGGCGGCCCACCACCGCCCGCTCGGACGCGGCGCCCGTCCGTAGCTGCCGCGGCGCGTCCGGGGGCTCCGTCTCGACCCCGTGTCGTTCCTCTCGCTCACGTAAGCCTGCCTTCCTGGTTTCCAGGGATTTGTCGGACACCTGGGAGACCCGGCGGGTACGCACGGATAACAGAAAGCACGACAGAAATCTGAGAATCGCGCCTTACCTGCGAGAACGGACCGAGAGGCGAGCCGGCACTGCCGCCGCGCACACGGTCGGCGGACTCGTGTGCCGTCGCGAAGGGAAGAGCGCCCGCGGAGGTCGGCCGGCGGGGCCGGCGTGCTGCGGAGAGGAGGATGCGAGCGCGGGCGATGCCGACCGGGACTGGGATAAAGCGCTTTCACTCGCTGAGATCTTGCGTATTCTCCTCGTGACCTCTGGCGCGGCGACGGAAGGACGCGGGATGAGCGGAAGCGGAGGGAGGGCGCGGTGAATCCGTACGGAGGAGGACAAGCGCCCGGACCCGGATGGCAGCCCGGACCGCCACCGCAAGGTCCGTGGCAGCAACCCCAAGGCCCGTGGCAACAGCCGCAAGGCCCTTGGCAGCAGGGGCAGGGTTCATGGCAGCAGCCGCAGGGCCCGGGGCGGCCCCCGCACGGGCCGTGGCAGCCGGGTCAGCCGCGCCGGATGACCTTCGGGCGCCTCTTCAATCCGTTCGCCGTGGCGAACGCGGTCTTCACGCCGTCCCGGCCGGAACGCGTGCACGACCCGGCGGTGAAGAAGGTGCAGATCTGGCGAACGGTCGTCGGTCTGGTCGCCGTCACGTGGATGCTGGTCTCCTACGGGCTGGCGAAGGACGCCAACGGCGTGTTGGACGACCGCTTCGCCCAGATCCGCACCACCCTCATCACGCTGGCGGTGACGTTCCCGATCGCCGTCGCCGTCTTCATCGCGGCGGCCCGTCCGCCCAACCGGCGCCTGTTCCTGCGCCGCGCGGCCAAACCCGCCGGGGCGCTGCTCACGCTGGTGGTCACGCTCGCCGCTCCGAGGCTGGCCACGGGGCTGGGCTATGTGACCGAGGACACCGACTGGACGGCGTCACCATGGCGGCTGGTGCTCCTGTTCGCGATCGGCGCCTTCTCGTTGTGGTACATCCCCTTCGGCCTCTACGGCGTCGTGCAGTCACTCGTGCACGTCTTCCGGACGGCCGACCTCCACGACACGGTCCCGCCACTCCTCGCGACGCTGCTCGTCTGGGAAGTCGCCGTCTTCGACGTCTTCCAGGGCGCCTACGGCAGCGTCCCGTTCGTGGCGCGGCTGGCCTTCATCCTGGGTGCCCCGCTGTCCGTCACCGCCGTCGCGATGTGGGAGCTGCGCCGGCTGCGCACGCGGCACGGCATCACCCTGCGCGGAGCGCTCGGCCGCTGAGCCGCCGCAGCCGTCGATGGGCCGTCGCTCCCGACGGCCCATCGACGCGGTCTTCTAGCGATGACACCGAAGTTGGTGCCCCGGGCCCGCCACGACTGTGACCGCGTCTGGCCGTCAGCGGCCGGAGCGCACACAATGCGGGGAGGAGAGGGACGGTGCCACGAATGGAACGCGAGCACTACGGCCGCCTTCTGCGGCTCGCCTACCTGACGCTCGACGGCGGAGACCACCCGCTCTCGCCCGCTCGCCGCGCCGTCGCCGAGGCCATGCGGGTGCGGCGCGGCGGCTATCCGGCCATGCGGGCACGGCTCGTCGCGATCCTGCTCAAGGACCCGCCGACCGGGCGGCACCGGCTTCGCGGCCTCCTCTTCGAGCCCGCGCGAATCGAACCGGGCCCCGTCAGGGCGGCTCTGCTGGAGTTACCGCCGCATGAGCGGCTCGCCTACCTGCTGCACCGGGACGGGCTCGCCGCTCCCGAGGTCGTCGCCGAGCTCGGCGTCCATCTCCCGATCGTCTTCGGGGACGTGGACGGGATCATCAGCGCCGTGGGCGACCGGACGGGCATGGACGAGGCCGCGCAGCGAGCCGAGATCGAGGCGTTCGAGCCCGACCTCGTGCGGCTGCGGCCGCCGCTCACCTTCCCGCGCGCGGGGCGCGCCGCCGTGGCGGGCGTGGCCGCCGCGGCGCTCCTGGCGGTCACCGGGACCGTCCTCACCCGGGCGGACGTGGGCCGCGACGCCCCCGCCCTGATCGCCCTGCATGCGTGGTCGGCGAACAGCACGCCGACCATCGACGACTGGCCCTCCCAGGGCTCCCTGCTGCGCGACGCGAAGCTGCTGCGGCGGGCAGCGGACGCCTGGCGCGGCGACCGCCGCGATCCGCCGCTCGGCCGCGTCGTCGTCCTGTACGCCGGGACGGTGGACGGAGCGTCGCTGGTCGTGCTGCGCGACTCCCCCGGACCGCGGGACACGACCAGCGTGGCGCAGTACTTCGAGCGGCGGCTGTCGCGGGGCGTGGAGTCGGTCCGCAAGCTCGGGACCGACGCCGGGCAGCTCATCATGGTGGGCATGACGTGGCGCTACCTCGTCCCGCCGTGGCTGCTGGACGTGCGGGCGGCGGTGCCGTCCGGGCGGTCCCCGGAATGGCGGCCGGTGGACGTCCGGGACGGGCTGAGCGCTCCGCTGCCATGGAACTGGTTCACGCCGCGGTGCCAGAACTACGTGGTGTTCCAGATGAGGTCCGGGGTGGGGACTGTCACCCAGCTCGCCTCGAACGATCCGCGGTCGGCGGCGCCGCGCGTGTGGTTCCGCGATCCGGCGGAGCAGGAGGGGCCGTCCGGGTGGGCGGCGCTGAACGCCGTCGCCTGCGCGGGGGCGACGTCCCTGAGCGAGTCGGGCGACCTGCGGCTGGGGCGGCTCTGGACCGGACGGCTGCCCGACGGCGGCGGCCGCGCGACCCTGCTCACGGTGGACGCGTCCTCTCCGCCGGGCGGCGCGGGCCGCTCGGTGCTGATCTCCGAGGACGGGCAGGCGCTGTCGGAGCGGGGCGGGACGAACGGCGACTTCGCCTCGCCCGGCGAGACGGCGGCCGCGGCGGTGTGGTGGCGGTCGCCCCGGCGCTGGCGGCTGGTCGCCGCGGCGGGGCCGGGCGTCGCGCGGCTGAGGTCGGTCGGTGAGCTGGGCTCCCACGAGGACGCGCCGGACCGGCAGGGCGACGCCCCTCTGCTCCTGGTGCCGGGCCCGCGCACCGGGGACGCGGCCGACCTGCCGGTCGTCCAGGTCGTGGCGTACGAGCGGGACGGGGACCGCACGGTCGTCACCCCCCGTTGACGGGCCCCGGCGCAGGCGGTCACTTCAGGTTGGAGGTGAGGGTCCCCTCGGCGCCGAACAGCTCCTCGCGCCAGCGTTCCAGCAGGTCGGTGCTGTCGAAGTCGTCCGGGTGGAAACCGGGCTCGTTGTAGGCGCGCAGGCGCCGGATCACCTCGCGTTTGAGGAACGGCGAGTGCCGGAGCGCGGCGAGGCTGCGGCGCAGCCGTCCGGGACGGTAGGTGGCGGGGTCGCCCAGCAGCGAGATGGTCGTGCCGGTGACCATGAGGAACAGGAACCCCGCGCTGATGACCCGCATGGTCCGGACGCGGGTGCGCTCGGTGCCGCCGACCTGCCGGAAGACGTCGAACGCGACGGCCTTGTGCTCGGACTCCTCCAGCGCGTGCCACAGCAGGATCGACCGGACGCTGGTGTCGCCGAGCAGGTCCCGCGCGCGGGGGTCGGTGAGCAGGCACTCGGCCACGGTCGCGGTGTAGTGCTCCAGCCCGGCGGTGAAGCCGAGGCGGACGATCGGCGGCAGGAAGCGGTCGGCGAGCCGGAGGTCGCGCTCGACGACGGCGGAGATCCGATGGGTCGGGTAGCCCATCGCGCGGAGCGTCCTGTTGAGGTGGTCGTGCTCGCGCCCGTGGACGACCTCCTGCCCGATGAAGCCGCGCACCCGGGCGGCGAGGTCCGGGTCGGTGACGCGGTCGCGGTAGTGCCGCACCGAGCGGACGAAGAAGTCCTCGCCCGGCGGGAACGTCGCGGACAGCAGGGCCACGAGGTGGCTCATGACCAGGTCGCCGTCCACGTAGTGGCGGCGCAGGGATCCCTCCGGGTGGTCGAAGGCGACCCGGCGGGTCTGGATGGCGTGCTGGGTCATGCGGACCTCATCTCGGACGCGGGGGCGTGTCGGGGGCCGAGTAGACGTAGTCGTCCAGCGGGAACGTGCGGGCGGCGTGCGCGGCCTGCGCCGCACTCGTCGGCCGCAGATAGGGCGTGTCCCCTTATTGGAGTACTTGTCGAATATACCTCCGGAAGTCCACCCCGCCAGGTGTCGTCAGGTACACCCCCCACCCGGGTTCTCGGCCCAGTGCCGCCGGACCCGGCGACCGGCAGTGTTGATCACGTTCGGCAGACGACCTTCCAGGAGGAACCCCATGTCGCGGATCTCCCTCACCGCCTCGCTCGCCTCGGCCACCGCCCTGATCGCCGGGGCGGCCCTCGTCGCCGCCCCGGCGGCGAGCGCGGCCCCGTCCGAGGGCCCGCACGGGCTCGACCGGAAGGTGCGGGCCGCCGCCGACCGGCTCGTCGCCGACGGCGCGCCCGGCGTGATCGTGATGACCCGCCGCGGCGGACGCGTCTCGCACGTGACCGCGGGCGTGTCCGACAAGGCCACCGGCGCCCCGATGGACCACCGGCTGCTGTTCCGGATCGCGAGCGTGACCAAGTCGTTCACCTCGACGGTCGTGCTCCAGCTCGCCGCCGAGCACCGGCTCTCGCTGGACGACACCGTGGAGACGTGGCTCCCGGGCGTCGTCGCGGGCAACGGCAACGACGGATCGAAGATCACCATCCGGCAGCTGCTCGCGCAGACCAGCGGCCTGAACGACTACACGCCCGATCCGCGAGTGATGTCCGACCCCACGCGGGCCTGGACGCCGGCGGAGCTCATCGCGATCGCGATGGAGAAGCCGCCGCAGTACGCGCCCGGGACGAGCTGGAACTACTCCAACACCAACTACATCCTGGCCGGGATGGTCATCGAGAAGGCGACCGGGCGCTCGGTGGGCGCCGAGTTCCAGCAGCGCATCTTCAAGCCGCTGCGGCTGCGGAACACGTCCTACCCGACGACCGACTCCTCGTTCCCCGGCCGCTACGTGCACGGGTACTACTACGACTACGGGGACGTGAGCACGCTCATCAGCCCGTCCAGCGCGAGGACGTCCGGCGGCATCGTCAGCACGGTCGACGACGTGGCCCGCTTCCACCGCGCCCTGTTCACCGGCAGGCTGCTGCCGCCGAAGCAGATGCGCGAGATGCGGGCCGTCCAGCCGGTCAACGACGACGGGATCGTGGAGGACTACGGCCTCGGCGTCGCCCGCATCAAGTTCTCCTGCGGGTACGCGTGGGGCCACGACGGCGGCTTCCCCGGATACCGGACCTGGACCTACACCAGCGCCGACGGACGCAGCCAGGCCGTCATCACCTACAACGAGTCCAAGCTGGAGTACGACAAGACCTTCCGGGCCGACCTCGCCAAGGCCGCCGACACCGCCTTCTGCGCCTGATCCCGGTTCCTCTGGGTGGACGTCGCGGCGTCCACCCAGAGGAACCGTCCTGGTGCGCGGGCTCGCTTATAAGCGGATGAGCAGCGGTCGCGGGGTTTTGTTCCTCCGCCCTACAGAAGAAGGGTGCGCGCGGTGCGTACGGTCGGGACGTCCCGCTGCGCAGCCGGGCACGCGGGCAAGACGGAGGTGTGCCGATGAACCGAGCCCTCGCATCCGGCGTTCCCGGCGAGCGCGCCGCGCATCTCCCGCCGCGGCTCGCCGAGCTGATCCGGCCGGAGCTGCCGAGCCTCGCCGAGGAGATCGTCGCCGAGATCCGCCGCGCCATCCCCGAGTACGCCCGGCCGCTCGACGGCCCCTACGGCCACGTGCTGCGGCTCGGCGTCGAGCGCAGCCTGGCCGCGTTCGCCGAGCGGATCGCGGCGCCCGCCGGGACGCCGGCCGGCGACGCCCCGGCCGGGACGGCGCGGATGCTCGGCCAGTACGAGGCGCACGAGGGGCGCAGCATGGACAGCCTCCAGGCCGCGTACCGGATCGGCGGGCAGGTCGCCTGGCGCCGCGTCATGAAGGTCGCGCCGCGCCACGACATCTCGTCGGCCGTGCTGTCGCGGCTGGCCGACGCGCTGCTGGCCTACATGGACGAGCTGGCCGCGCAGTCGCTCGACGGCCACCTGCACGCCAGGGCGCGTCCCATCCGCGCGCTGGACGAGCGGCGCCGGCGGCTGCTGCGCCTCCTCCTCGCCGTCCCGGGCCCGGACGGCGCCGAGCCCGCCACGTCCGCCGACCTCAAGGAGGCGGCCGACGGGGCGGGGTGGCCGCTGCCGGACCAGGTCACGCTGGTCGCCGTCGAGCCGGACGCCCACTGCGTCTGGACGGCGCTGGACGAGGACGTCCTCGCCGAACTGGAATGCCCGGAGCCGCACCTGCTCCTGCCCGGCCCGTTCACGCCCGAGCGCCGCGCGATGCTGGACGAGGCGCTCCCGGGCCGCCGTATCGCGGTCGGCGTCGCGATGCCGGCCGGCCAGGCCGCGGACTCCCTGCGCTGGGCGCGGCAGGCGCTCGGCCTCGCACTCGACGGCGTCCTCGACGGGCCGGTGACGCTGTGCGAGGAGAACCTCGTCGCGCTGTGGCTGCTGTCGGATCCCGCGCTGGTCGAGCAGCTCGCCCGGCGCCGCCTCGGCGTCCTGGACGGCATGACCCCGGGCCGGCGGGACCGCCTGACCGAGACCTTGCGGACCTGGCTCGTCACCCGCGGCACCGCCGCCGAGATCGCCGAGCGGCTGCACATCCACCCCCAGACCGTCCGGTACCGGATGCGCAAGATCGAGCAGTCCCTCGGGGACGCGCTGGCCGACCCGGAGGCCCGGTTCGGCATCGAGGTCGCGCTCCGCGCCGCCCACCTGCGGTCGCGCCGTCCCGCCCCCGCCCCGCACCGGCCGGCGGCGGGGCATCGCACGTCGGCCCGCCCGCGCGGTCTC
Organism: Actinomadura sp. NPDC049753; assembly: GCF_040674655.1. Classification (NCBI taxonomy): domain Bacteria; kingdom Bacillati; phylum Actinomycetota; class Actinomycetes; order Streptosporangiales; family Thermomonosporaceae; genus Actinomadura; species Actinomadura sp. NPDC049753. Next base: position 62,249 of record NZ_JBFARL010000023.1, read on the forward strand.
CGGCATTTGCGATGATCTACGGGTGACCGTTACGAAGCGGACCCGTCTCCGCCTGATCGGCGCGGCGGTCCCCGCCGTCGGCACGCTCGCCCTCAGCACCCTCGTCCTCGGCGCGTGCGGCACCGCCGTGCCCGCCGCCGGGCACGGCGCGGGACCCGCCGCGACGCCGGCGCGGCCCCCCGCGCCCGTGCCGCCGCCGCGCTCGTCGCCGCCCCCGCCTCCCTGCACGCCGGAGGGCATCGCCGTCTCGATGAACGAGCCGGACGCCGCCATGGGCCTGCGCGCGGCGCGGATCGAGCTGCGCAACTGCGGGCGCCGCCCGTACCGGCTGAACGGCTACCCGGCGCTGCGCGTCCTCGACGACGAGCGGCAGCCGTTCAACGTCACGACCGTGCGCGGCACGAGGCAGGTCGAGGACGCCGGGCCGAAGCCGCTGACGATCCGTCCGGGCCGCACGGCCGAGTTCGTGATCGTCTGGCGGAACACGGTCACCGAGGCGGACACGGTGGCGGTGGCCGGGAAGTACCTCGAAGTCCGCCCGGCGCCCGGGCGGCCCGTCGTGATCGTCCCGGCCAACGGGCCGATCGACCTCGGCAACACGGGCCGCCTCGAAGGGACCGCCTGGCGGCTCCCGACCCGGTGACTCAGCGGGGTGGCGCCTGGATCCTGCCGATGCCGAGCGTGTTCTGCGCGGGCATCAGCCCGGTCTCCAGCACCTTCACCAGGATCGGCATCGTGAGCTGCGCCAGCCGGTCGGCCTTGGCGGCGCCGAGCGTCCGCCACGGCCCGTAGGCGAGGTCGTCGGTCGTCCGCTCGACGTCGTCGCGCAGCTCGCGCCCCCGGCCGGTCGCGGCGCCGTCCGCGTCGACGAGCCCGCGGGACGCGAGGCGGTCGCGGGCGGCGTCCCACTCCTCGCCGGTCCAGCCGCGGCTCGCGAACGTCTCCGCGGGCGCGGCCCCGACGGCGGCGAACGACACCAGCGCCTCGACCGGGTCGAGCCCGCGGGTGAGGAGCGCGGCCACGTGGCCGTCCCCGCGCTGCTCGCGCAGGATGCCGATGGCGTGCCACAGGACGAGGTGCGGCTCGTCCGGCCAGGGCAGGTCGGCGTTGGCGGCGGCGATCGGGCGTCCGGCGGTGCTCGCGGCCTCGGCGGCGGCGCGGGCCAGCTCGGCGGCCTCGGCCAGGTCCGGGCTCCCGACGCCGTCGCCGAGAAGCGTCCGGTACATGCGGTCGACGGCGCGCAGGCGGGCCTCCAGGACGCGGTCGGGCGGCGCGACCGTCCAGGCGGCGGGGATGTGCTCGGCCACCATGCGCGGGCTGAAGCTGTAGAAGGCGGCCGACACGGCGCCGCTCCCCGCTGCGCCGAGCGGCGCGGCGCGCCAGGCGAAGTAGCTCGGCCACCGCGTCTCCACGTCGTAGCCGAGTCCTTGCGCCTCGGCGAAGACCTCCGGGGAGTACCAGAACAGGGCGTGGAGGGGTTCGAGCTGGTGCCACATCTGCCGTGCGAAGCCGGGGTCCTCCGCCATCACGCGGTCCTCTCTCTCGGGATCACCTCCACTCTATCTTGACATTGCCTAGATGTCTCTCCCGGTCATGCGCGGCCGGCCAGCCACCGGGAGGCGCGCTGACCTGGGACGGCGGCACGGGCGGCCTGAGGCCCGGGCGCTCGTAGGCGTGGGTGGTCTGGTGCCGGATCTGGACGGCCCGCAGGCCGGCCGCCTTGGCTCCGTGGTTGTCGTCGAACGGG